>DDXO01000084.1 GCA_002347155.1 Caldifarciminota bacterium UBA2258 | reverse complement strand
CACGCATCGATACCGTGGTCGCAGTAGCCGTCCCACGGAACCGGCGCCCAGGAACCGCTCGTCGTGTACTTGCCCCAGTCGTTACCGGTCGTAACCGGCGAGGTGTAGTCCATACCCAGGTACGGGTACGCCGGGGTGATGCTCGTCTGGTAGTAGGAAACGAAGAAGGTGTCGTAGTTCACCTGTATCGACGGGTCGTAGTAGACCTCGTTCTTGTACAGGTTTGTCCAGATCGAGGTGTGGAGCTTGCCCACCCACGCTCCGAGCTGGGTCCCGGGTGCACCGTTGCCGCCGTCGTTACCGTAGATTCTCACCTCGGCGTCGTAGTCCGAGCCTGAGAAGCTCGACAGCCAGATTACCGCCTTGTTGATGCCCAGCGGCTTGGTGGGAGCGAAGAACCGCGTCGCCAGCTCGCTGCCGGCCTGAATCCAGGATATGGCGTTGTCAAACGTCCCGTCGTTATAGGTCAGGCACTCCGAACCCCACTCCGTGACTTTGACGCGGCAATAGTTGACGTCGTTGGACGCATTCTGGTCCCCGGGGTGCTCCGCCCGGAACGTGTCGCGATAGATCGCTTCCACCGCGGCGGGAGCCCAGAGCGGGAACTCGAGCGTGTCGACCGCGCCTGGAGAGAGAGACGGTATCGTCTCAACCACATTGTAGGCGGTCGCGCCGGTCACGCTGTCCTTTATCAGGCAGCGGACGGGGATGTTGTTCTGGCCCGACGTACCCATGTTCTTGATGATGACCTTCGGATAAATGGAGTCACCGAAAGCGTAGTACGGGTCCATCGGTGCGAGAATCTGCTCCACGCTGATGTCGTTCGAGACCATCAGGTCGCCGGTCACGATGAAGTTGTCAGCATACCACCAGTTGATGTTGTAGATGTCGCCGGTGCCGTAGTAGCGGATCCGGAGCTGGGTGCCCGCGGCCCAGCCGAGATTGAAGGTCTGGGTCCCGGGCCCGTAGCTCGTTGTGAACTGGTAGATGACGTAGGGCCAGGTCGTGCCGCCGTCGGTCGACCCCTGGATTTGCGCAGTGTAGTTGCTGAACCAGGAGTAGTAGGAATAGGTCGAGAACACGATATTGGTGTAGGAACCGCAGTCGATGGTCGGCGACATGAGGTAGTCCGTCTGGCCATAGTCATACGGATACCAGTAAAGCGCCGCATACCCGCCGCCGTTGTACCAGTCGTTGGCATCCGGACCGGAACCGGAGTAGTAAATCGTCCAGCCGGTTGGCGGGCTATTAGTGCTCCAGGACCCGCTGAAGTCCTGTGAGTACAGGGTTGCATCCTGTTCCCCCACAGGCATCGGCGGCGCCTGGAAGTTCTGTGGCGTCGCACGCACACCTTCGGTGGGCGTGGCCGTCGCCACGTCCGATGCCCAGCTCATGCCGCTGAGCAGTAGCAAGGCGAGTATCAGGGTAACTGCCTTGTTCACAAACAGCCTCCTTATGTATCTGGGTGGTTTTTGGGTATAAGACTCCGCTCCGCCACCGGCACCACCCAATGACCGATTGCGTCGGAGTAGCGGCTACCAAGTAGGTCTGGTCACCGCTCACTAGTTTAGTCCACCCCCTCCCGCTGTCAAGCAGAGACTTCCGGCGGCCTGCGCCCCGCTTCACTAAAGAGCCCGGGGGGCATTGCCCCCCGGGTAAGTACGAACCGACTGTTTGCTTCAGTCGGTCACGACGGCCCGGGCCGTGCTCGTGCCCGCCTTCACGAAGTAGGCGCCGGTGGGCAGCGGCAGATAGCTCAGACCCTTGGCCGCAGCCCGGCTCATCACGACCCTTCCGGCAGCGTCAAACACCGAAATCCTGACGTCCGCATCGGACTGGAGGGTGATGCCGTGACGACACGGATTGTTCACGACCCTGATGCCGGCGCGCGTAACCATCGGGACCTTGCCCTCGGCCACGCCCGGTATCCACGGTATGCCCTGGTCGGTGGTCTTCAGAACCCAGCCGCCGCCAACCGCGTACCCGGTATCCTTCTGAGTGCCCGGGAAACAGATACCCTTCAAAGGAGGCGTCCCGGGCGGTACGGTCGTCCGAAAGAAGTCCGCGTTGGGATGCGTGGCAACGCTCCGCAGGATGCGGCCCTGACCCGCACTGTCCCCGCACACGTACGCAGCATCAAACGTTGGCATGTCTATGCCGCTGAAGTTCGTGACGCGCCAGTGCCGGCACACTTCCCAGATGCTCACGCCGGCGTCGTCCGTGGACCGGATGACGCCCCAGAGCGAGTCGTTCCCGATCAGGAAACCCTTGGTCGGGTCATCGTGCGCAAACGACGCCGCGACCAGGTCGGCCGTAGTGCCGGCGCCGCCGAACCAGCCGCTGTCGAGCCCGTCAGACGTACCCCACACAAAGCCGCCCTTGCCGAGAACCACGCCGATGTCGTCGTTGGCAAACGCGCAACTGATCGTCCAGGTCATTAGCGAGCCGACGGTTATTGGCGCCCAGTTGTCGCCGCCATTGGTGGTCTTGTAGACCGTGCGGCCCTGCGACCGGGGATGCACCCCGATGTAGCCGATCTGGCCGCGTCCGGGAAACCCGACATAGGTGAACCGGTCGGTCCCACCCACGGTCATTGCGCTCCAATTGGCGCCGCCGTCAGTGGTTCTGACCGCCACTCCGCCGTCCCCGACCGCGTACCCGGTGTTGTCGTCAATGAAGTAGACGGAGTTAAGCATGGCGGAAGCGCCTGAGTTCTGTTCGACCCAACTCGTGCCGCCGTCGGTGGTCTTCAGGATCGCGCCCTTCTGACCGCCGATACTGTCTATGTCGGAACCGACCGCATAGCCGACCATGGTGCCCGCAGGGAAGTGAACCCCGTTTAGAATTGCCATTGATCCTGTGGTCAACTGCACCCAGCCTCCGAAGCCGAGTGAGCACAGCAGCAACAGGCTGCCGACCACTACTGCGTTGCGCCGACTTACAACGCTCATTTTTCCTCCTCTGTATACCGTTTGCTTGATGTCTGACTTCTTGTTGCTCGCTGACTCCTCCCCGCGTAAACACCGCTTGCACGACCGCCCTGCGCGGAGGGCATGTCAGGTGCCGGTGAGGTAAGCCGAACAGGATGCAACAAGTCAGTATAACTCTGGACTTCTACCTGTCAATATTTTAGGTGGCGTCGCCGGAGCGACCCGGCGGGCAGGCACGTGACGGAGCGCGTGCCTTCCGGCAGCAGCCGACCAGAAGCCTGGGCGCATCCAAACCTTGACACTCTGTTGCCAGGTTTGATAATCATTGCCCATGTCCAGACTACCCGCAGGTGCCGTCCGCCGGAGAACCGTCCGGCTAGGCTGGCGCCGCGCCCTGTTGCTGGCCGCGGTCGTCGCCGGCCTCTTCGCTGCTTATCTCTCGGTCGAACTGAGCCGGAACCGCGAACCGGGGTTCGCGCTCGATGACGCCTGGATTCACCTTGCCTTTGCCCGCAACCTCTCCCGCGGCTGGGGCTTCGCGTACAACCAGGGCCAGCCTGCGGCCGGTTCCACCGCGCCGCTCTGGACTTTCGTCCTCGCGTTCTTCCATTTGTTCACGCGCAACGCCACGGCGATGGTCTTGATTGCCAAGCTGCTCGGCGCAGTTCTCCTCTTTGTGTCAGCCGTCTTCGCCTTCCGGATTGCCGCCTGGACAACCGGAAGCAGGCCGGCCGGCCTGGCCGCCGGGCTGGCGGTCGCGACTCTCGGCCCGCTGGGATGGGCGATGATGTCGGGCATGGAGGTCACGCTCTCCGCTACCCTGACCCTTGCCGGCCTCTACTACTACCTGAAGTACCGCGCCGGAAAGCTGTCAGTGCTGGCCTGGGTTATCTTCGGCCTCGCCGCCTGGGCCCGGCCCGAGAGTCTGCTGCTTGCCGTGCTCGCCGCGGTTGACTGGCTCGTGCGCCGCTTCGCCCTGAAACAGCGCCCGGCCTTCTGGCGCGGGTTCGCGGTCTGGCTCGCCTTCGTCCTTGCGTGGCTGGGGTTCAACTACGCTCTCTCCGGGTCGGTCTTTCCCCAGACGTATCTGGCCAAGGCCGGCAAGACCAGCCTGTTTGCGGCCATCGCGGTCGGAAGACCGTCGCAGCTCAAAGAACTGCTGACCGTCGGAGCTCCGTCCTATTTCGCCGACTTCTGGGTTCACCTCTGGCGGGCGAATCCGGTGCTCTGCCTGCTCGTGCCGGTCGGGCTCGTCGGCCTCGTAGCAGGGACGTTCCGCCGCAAACCGGACGGCAGCCTGATGCTACCGCTCGTGGCGTTCGGCTATGTTCCACTCATCGGCCTCGTGTCGCCGTCATTCGGCGCCGCGTTCCAGAGCGGCCGCTACATCGGCAACGTAACAGCACTGGCCGCGGTCGTGGCGGTAGTCGGCGCCGCGTACCTCTGGCAGTGGATCAGACGGCCGCGAATGCAATTAGCAGTCATGGCTGTGCTGCTGGCGGTGGCGGTCTTCAACACCATCACGGTATCGATGGCGACCGTGCGGAATGCGACCCAGGCCGAGTCGTCCATCAACCGCATGCAGGTCGTGCTGGGACGGTGGCTGGCCGCGAAAACGCCCGCGGGCGCGACCGTTGCCTGCCAGGATGTCGGTGCCATCGGCTACTTCTCCGGCCGCCACGTTTTCGACCTCATCGGCCTGGTGACAAAGGAGATGAGCGGTCGACCGCTGGACGGAGAGAACTTCATGGCCTTCTTCCGGGAGTACAGACCTGACTACCTCGTCATCTTCCCGGCGGCATTCCCGGGTCTCAGGGACGCCCCTTTTCTCGAAGCGGTCGAGTATGCCGACGTCCCGGACAACACCGCCAGCCAGGTCGACTTCAAGCCACGTCCGAAGACAATCGCCGGTCTCCTGCTCCTTGACCTCGAGGTCAGACCGGTTCCGTCGACGACTGTTGTCTTCAAGTGCAACTGGGATCTGCTCGAACCGCCTGAAGCGGGAATCAGATGAGCGCTTCGAGCCGGTCGGCAAGCCGGCGCGCCTGACAGCGCCGGTCGAACCGCTCTCGACTCGCGCGGGAGAACCGGGCCGGGTCTCGTTTCGCCTCATCGAGTGCTGCGGCCAGCTTCGCACCGTCGAGCCCGCACCAAAGCCCCGCAGCCGCATCGGCCACGAGTCCGGCAGCCTCGTCCGAACCCTCTCCCCAGACCAGAATCGGACGCCGCGCCCCCAGGTATTCGTACAGCTTGATGCCGACCGGCTGCCCCGGCTTGCCGATATAGAGGAGCGCGTCCGCGCCCTTCATCAGGGCGCAGACGTCGGAGTGCGGCAGCGTGCCGAGCAGGCGCACCTGCGGGTCGTTCGCGAACCGCCGCCGGGTCGCACCGTCCACCCTGCCGGCAAGGTAGAGCCTCGCCTCCGGTCGCCGCCGCAACGCCTCCACCAGAGCAGCCACCTCAGCGTGGTTCCGCCAGAGGTTGCCGACGTGAACGACACTCAGCCCGTCGAGCCGGGTCGGTTCGACCTCGAAATCGGTCGGGTCGAAACCGTTGTCCAGTACCTCGCAGCGCGGACCCACGGCACGCGCGGTTCCGTCATTCACCGCGAGCACGAGTTCCGAATGCTCCACCAGGTAGCGGCGGAGTCGTCGCAAGGCCGCTCGCTGGTGCGGCGGCGGCGGGGCAAAGCCGGTCGGCCACGGGTCCCGGAAATCCAGCGCCAGCGGCACGTGGGCGTGGGCCTTGAGCCGGACGCCGAGCAGCAGCGCCGTGAACGGCGGCGCGCTGGCGAGAATCGCAGCCGGCTTCTCGCGGTCGATGATGTGCCGTCCCGCGACCGAGCCGAACGGCAGCCACCCGACCTTCGAGTCGGGGAAAAGAAAGTAGTTCAGCAGTCGCGGCCAGCCTCCCGGACTTCGCCCCAGCGCCGGAGTCAGCTCTTTTGCCCGCGAGCGGAGCAGACTTAACAACCGGTTCGGGTCAGCCGTCTCGGTCCGGTAGATGCGCGAGGCTCTGAGGTCGTCGAGCAGGTGCGGGTCATAATGGTAGTAAGCCACCGGCTTGACCGTGAGGATCAGCGGCTGCCACCCTGCCTCGGGCAGGAATTTGCAGAGCTTGGTCACGCGCTGGACTCCGGAGAGCCCGAGTGGCGGCGTGTAGTAGGCAACGACGAGCAAGCGGCGCATCAGCGGAAGTCCGAAGGTCGAAGATCGAAGGTCGATTCAATGTCGGAGAAGATAAGAAGGGCCAACTGCCTCAGGCCTCTCGTTGCTTCCGGTCGAGCGTGCGCAGGGCCGCTCCGAAGATGAGGTTCAATTCCCTGGCCTCCTGCCACAGTGGCCGCATCTCGTGCCGGCGTGCAGGAACGGCCGCTGCCAGCATGGTCAGCCAGTGCTTGCACTCGCGGGCTTCCTTGCGGCAAATGCCAATCTTGTGGCGGAAGTCGCGCGGGGATCATGCGTCGTTGGCCTCAGCATGGTTCGCGCCGACGCTTGTAGCTGCCCGCACCAACTGGCTCACCAGCGGGGCGTTCACCGGAGACGACGGGACCGTCTGGCAGAACCGGATGGCCGCCACGCCGAACCTGGTGGTTCGGTGTTCGAGGTCGAATCTCTGAGCCTTATCCATCAGAATCGCGTCTCGATTGTAGTCGCACCCCTGCCGGAATCAAAGAGAACGCCACATCATCTACCCATTCGGGCTTGAATCGGAATTCGAGCTTCGGACTTCGGCCTTGTCGGAGAGGTGCCTCGCCATCTGCGCGGTCACCTCTTCGGCCGGCAGCTCGACCGGTTCCAGCCCTTTGAGAAACTCGAGCAGCCCCCGGATGTCGAGGGTCAGCAGGTGGTCTTCGATCTGCAGCTCTTCGGGCAGCGACCGGAAAAACGCACCGGAACCAAGGCTGTCCTCAAGTCGGAACAGGCTCCCGCTGACCACGTCGCGCACCGCCGAGAGACTGGGGACCGGAAACGACTTGAGCTTCGCGCCGGGCTTCGCGGAAAGGACAAAGAGCATGCCGTCCATGTCGCTCGCGTCCTGGCCCTGGGCGCTCAGCGCCTCGGAAAGGATGTAACCGGAAGTAGAGCCGAGCAGGTGCACGAGCAGCAACTGGTTGCCGTCCCGGAAGTAAGGAAACTGGTTCGGCGCGAGGTTGGGGAATAGCCGCGCCTTGAGTACCGGCGCAAGCCGGTACGAGTAGCCGCCGGCCCCGGTCCCCTCGAAGACCTTCGTGTTGGAAGAGACCGCAGCCAGCGGCCGCACCATCACCTTCTTCTCCTTCTCACGGTGCTCGACCAGTTCCCAGGAGCGCCCGGCCAGCACAAAGTGGTGAAACACGAAGAAGATCGTGCCGACCTGCCGGCCGGTCGTGATGTCCACGACGCCGTAGTTGCCGAAGGTCTTGTCCTGAATGTTGGAATGAACCTTGCCGGTTTCGACCCGCTGTTCGCTGACCGGGCCGTTGAAGTAGATTCCCGGCCGCCCGGCCACGACTTCGCTCGAGTCAATCATCTGCCGGAACGCCCGGTCAATTGGCACGTCGCTGCCCGCGAGCGGCCGCAGGACCCGTCGCACTGACTCCCAGGTCGCGCCGATCCGCCGGCGCTGAAACAGGTAGGATGACACCTGCTGCGGTATCACCGACAGCGCCGACGTGTAGCTTTTCTCATACAGCCGGCCCTCGCGCGCGCATTCGAACATCGCCTCGAACAGGAGCCTCTCCCATGCGTCGAGGTAGAGCCCGAGCGCCACGAGGTTGGTGCGGCGCCGGCGATTGCCGCGGCCCAGCCGTTGCAGCAGCGAGGAGACGTTGAACGGCGGTCGCACCAGCACGACCGCGTCGATATCGCCGATGTCGATTCCCAGCTCGAGCGTCGACGTGCAGCAGAGCAACCCGGCCTTCTCCCGGTTCATCGTCGCCTCGACGCCTTCTCTCGCCTCCCGGGTCAGGCTGGCATGATGCACCCAGACCCGGTTCGTGAACGGTGGCAGGTTGAGCAGCTTGGAGTATTGCTCGGCGTAGGAACGGGCGTTGAAGAAGCAGAGCGCCTTGCGGCAGTCGCGCCGTTTGAGCTCGGCGACGACCCGCGCCGGCCAGCCGTCGCCCATCGGCAGCAGTTCCTCGTCGATCTCGCGCCGACCCGGCACCTGGACGACGACCGGGTCGGGAAAATAGCGCCGGCCGATGTCGAGGTCGTCAATCGTTGCTGACATGGCACAGCAGCGGATGTCGGCGTTGATCAGCCGCAGCCGTTCCAGCAGCACCCGCAACTGGTCTCCCCGCGGCGTGTTGTCGAGCAGGTGGAGTTCGTCGAGGATGACGGCCGACAGCTCTTTGAATATCCGCGTGTGACGGCAGAGCAGCGAGTCGAATGACTCGGGAGTGGTTATCAGCATGAAGGGCAGCTTCGCCTCGTCGATAGACGGGTGGTCGCCGGTCTTGCGGGCCAGACCCAGTCCGAGACACTCAAGCGGCCCGGACAGACGGCGGTAGAGGTCGTTTACGAGAGCCCGGGTCGGGGAAACGTACAGCACCGAGAAGCGGGCGCGTCGCTCGGGAAGCAGGCGCTCGACCACCGGCGCCACTACTGCCTCGGTCTTACCCGACGCAGCCGGCGATATCAACACCAGGTTGTCCCCGCGGAGGATCGCCGGGATTGCCCGGACCTGTACTTCGGTCAACCGTCCGAACCGCGAGAAGAACGGGTTCCAGGTCCGCCGCAGCGCTACACGAATCTCGCGCTCTGCCGCCGGTCCGTGCCCGTCCGTGTTCAGTTCTTCGCCGCCGGCAGCACGCCCTGCGCCCGGAGCCGCGTGACATCGAGCGCCTCAACCGAAAACTTGATAAATGCGCGCACGCCCTCGATGTTGCGGCGGGAGGCCTCGCGCAGCAGCCGTTTCTGATCCAGGTCGGAAACCGTGAAATCCGGATAAGCCCTTCGGTAGATCATTACCATTGTCGAGAACGCGTCATAGAGCGCTTTGTCCTCAAGCGGCTCGAGTTCGACCCGGTGCTTGATGCGGTTCGCCAGCTTGATATACGCGTAGTCGTAGGGGTCGGGCGTGGTCGCGAAGACGAGCAGCAGCGACGGGTCGCGGTAGATGTAGGGCACGGCCCGCACGCGGTTGTGCACCATCCGGTCATTGATCCGTTTCAGATCCGCATCGTTCTGCGCGGTCCGGACCAGGCCATCCATGAAATTCACGCTCTTGGCCAGATACATGATATCCCAGAGATGGGTCACCGTCTCGGCCTCGTCGACCAGCAACACGAGACCCTTCATACCGAGTTTCCGCGCCATCCAGCTCAGGCCGGAGAGAATGTTGCAGTAGAGGTCGGCGGCAGTCGAGAAGTCGTACAGCGCCGGAATCCGCTGGCCGCCCTTGACCCGGAACGGGCTCCGCTGCTCGGTCGCGTACTCCTTGGTGCTCTCGCCCTCGACCCACTGCCAGAAGACCTCGCTCTGCTGCTGGCCGGCGTCCAGCCGGCGCAGCTTTGCCAGCACCGGCCCGAGAAAGACGTGGTCCTTCATCTCCTCCAGGCCCGTGCCGCTCGACAGCAGGTCGCGGAAGCCGTGCTCGGCCTCGTCCTTGATGTAGCGCAGATTGTGGACGATTTCCCGATAGACGCGCTTAGGACGGTGCGGGCTGACCTCGGCCGGGTCAAACTGGACCAGGCTCGTGGCCATCCCCAATGCCAGGGCCCGGTGATGGATGTACTCGAGCAGGTGCGTCTTGCCCGCACCGTACTCACCTTCAACCATGAACACGCCGCCCTGCCCGTGCGTCAGGTTCGCCAGCGCACCGTCCAGCACCGCAATCGGCTTCTCGCGCCCGAAGGTAAACGACTCAACATCCTGGTGCGGGACGATGCCGAGCCGGAAGGCTTCGATCATCCGGCGCGCTTGAATCGTACTGATTTCGACCAGGGCCGGCTGGGGCTCGCCGGGCACGAACTCACCGCGGCTTGAGAGCAGCCGGACGCGCTGGGTCGGGAGCCAGAGCCGCAGCCCGCTCTGGAACTGGACCAGCAGCTCGGTCCCGTGCCAGCGGCTGTCCAGGACCTCGCCCTCACCGAAGACCGGGTGCGACACCAGCCGCCGGCGGCGCCCGGGTGCCGGCTCGGCCGGGTTCCTGCTACCTGCTTCTGCCTGCTGGATTCTGACTTCTGCCTTCGGCTGCGCCTAAAACTCTTCCTTCTCGACCTGTTCTTTGTCGGTCTGCTCCAGCCGCCCGGTCGTGACCCGCAGCAACTTCTCCGCCTCCTTGCGACCGAATTCGAGCGCCGGCGCGGCCCGCAACTGGTGAAACGCATCCAGTGCGCTGACCACGAACAGCCGCCGATAGCCCACATCAAACGCGAAAGCGGAAACGGCAAGTTCGGCCAGTGTCCGCACAACCGTATCGCGCTTCGCCTCGGCCAGCTTCACCTCGTAGGCCGCCTCAAACAGGACGGCCAGGCGGCTCCCCAGCCGTTTCAGGAACTCGACCGGTTGAATCCCCAGTTCTTCGAGATTGATGCGCACCCCGACCGGGTTGGTCTCGTTAAAGGCCGTACGCAGCCGCTGCTTCAGCGCCTCGTAGACTCCGCCCGAGCCCTCCAGCAGCAGATTCTCGTCCGGCACCGCGTAGAAAACCATCGCCCCGGGCAGCCGCGAATTGCCGCACTCATCGACCAACTGCCGCAGGTTATCAAGGGCGCGGCGCTTGTCGCGTGAAGAGGAGATGGACATGCCGCGCTCGGCCTCGTCGAAGAGCAGTATCAGCCCGGTATAGCCGATGGCGTGGACCCACTGGATGAGCGAACGCAGCACCCGGAAAGCGGTTGCCTTGTCGATCCGCTCGGAAATCCGGTGCCGGACCCGCACCTCCTTCGACACCTCCTCGCCCTTGAGCCACTGGACGACGTCGCCGAATCCGTCGCCGTCCTCGGCCAGCAGGCTCGCGAACGCCCCGCGCACGGCGTTGCTGAAACTCGTGCTCTCGGTTGTCGGCAGGGTCTCCAGGTATCTGTTCAGACTGTCGGCGCGGTCGTGTGCCCGGCGCTGGTCTTCATGCCACCTTCTCACCACCGACTCGATGCCCTTGTCCCAGACCGCGACCGGGGCATCGACGGATCGCGGGGCAATCAGGCTGGCGGCTATACCCTTGTAGACCAGCTCCAGCTTGTCGAACGGGCACTCGGTCGGGTTGAGGCTTACGTACGCGACGCAATAGCCGTGCCGGAAGGCGAGGTTCCGGACGTTGTAGAGGAAATGGGTCTTGCCGCCGCCGTAGTTGCCGGTAACCAGCTTGAAACTCGACAGGCTGTACTTCAGGATACCATCGAGGTACTCCTCCTCGACCACCTTCAGGTACGGCTCAAGCCCGACCGTGAAGTGCTCGATGCCGAACTCCGGCGGGGTGCCGGTCGAACCGAGCTTGTTCACTATCGCCCGGGCCAGTTGCCTATCCACCTTGGCCATCCGTCATTCGGACTTCGGCAGGGGGCTGAATGATACGTAGGAGTAATGCGTCCCGTCGCCCTCTTCGCTGTTCGGTACCCAGAGCGCCCTCGCCTTCTCGGTCGTGGCGTCGAAATTCGCCACGTGCAGTTTCAACTGCATGGCGCCGACGACAAAGGCACCGGCCTGCTTCAGCCGGAACAGGTCATAGCTGAACCGCACGCGCGGATACTCAACGAACTTCTCCCGGGCCGGGTTCAAACGGAAACTCTCGGGCTGCATCAGGAGGACAAGCTCGGACAGGAGGTCGAGCAGGAAAACGCGCGTCCCGTCCGGCAGGCCGCCGACGCCGCAGTGCCGGCGGTAGGCCGCATGCAGCTTCGCCGCGAGCTTCGCCGGGTCCTGCGCCTTCTGCCGCAGTCGCTCGTTCAGGCTCCTGAGCGTACTTGCCAGTCCGGCCGGCGCGAGGGCAAGGCCGGACTTGATTTTCTCGATCTGCGGCCCCCAGAAGACGGTCGCGGTACCGGCCTCGAAGTCGGCCTTCACTGTGAAGAGGGCGACCCGCAGCAGCGGGAGCTGGCCCCTGATGGTCATACCGGAACCATCCAGCCCGGCAACAAGCTGCCGGCCGAACTCGAAGCGGAACTCGTCCCGGGTCCTTTCGACCGCGGCCGACTCGGCCTGCCACCACTCGACGAGGCGCGCCCGCACCTCGGAGTCGGGGAAGGCCCGGATCGCCTCGCCCAGATCGGCGAGGGCCCGGGCCCGCGCGTGGACGCTGCTGACCGGGCTGGAGAGAAAACCGCGGTAGGCGACCAGCCGCCGACCGAGTTTCTGTGACTGGCCGCTGAGCGACTGCAGTAGCTCGACGAGCGCTTCCATAGCCTTTGAGTATAGGCCGCACCCAATCCAAGTCAACGGCTCTGGCCAGGAACCCGATTTCCCGTGTCTTCGGCGCGAACCGGAGCTTCCACGGGACATCTGAATTCGCTTGACGTGCAACCCGCGGAGTATGTATAATAGGAACCGATGTGGGACCATCCCCGTCCGACCGCGACACGAGATGTCTGTCGGTATATGGCCGGCAGCGCGACCGGTAGCATAGGAGGCAGCTGTGGCTGAAGACAAACGGAATCCATCTCCAACGCCGAGTGACAGCGAATCCGGCGCCGCCCTGGCGCAGCGCTACGGTGTACCCTTTGTTGACCTGGCCAACTTCAAAATCGACTCCGAGGTGCTGCAGATGTTCCCGGAGCAGTTCATGCGCTCTAAGCAGGTCATCCCGCTCTTTCGTGCCGGCAACACGCTGGCTGCCGCGTTCGTCGACCCCGGCGACATCTTCAACGTGGACGAGGTACGCCGCATGACCGGTATGGAGGTCGAACCGATGGTCTGCCGCGACCTTGATCTGCAGGAAGCTCTGAACCAGTACTACTCATCGGCCCAGACCGCCGACCTGCCCGACGAACCGGAATCAATGAGCCTCGACGACCTGCCTGAGGACGAAGAGGAAAGCGAGGCACAGATCGAGACCTCGGCCCAACCGCGCAAACTCGAAGAGTTGGCTTCCGAGGCTCCGGTCGTGCGCTGGGTGAACCAGATGATCATCCGCGCCGTGCGCGAGCGCGCATCTGACATCCACATCGAGCCGACGCGCGAGGGGCTGACAGTCCGTTACCGCATCGACGGTATACTCCACCCCATTGTCTCACCGAAGAAGGCCCTCCAGCTTGCGGTCGTTTCCCGTATCAAAATCATGTCGCGGATGAACATCGCCGAGAAACGCGTCCCGCAGGACGGCCGCTACGGTGCGTTGGTTGATGGCCGCGAGATCGACTTCCGTGTCTCAACCTTCCCGACCACCTACGGCGAAAACGTAGTCATGCGTATCCTCGACCGGATGCGCCTGCTCTCGCTCGACGAACTCGGCCTCGCCGGCGAATCCGCCACGCTGATGCGCGAGATGATTGCCAAGCCGCACGGCGTGCTGCTCATTACCGGGCCGACCGGCTCGGGCAAGTCCACGACCGTGTACGCCATCCTCGGTGAAATCCGCTCCGGCGACAAGAACATCATCACCATCGAGGACCCGGTCGAGTACGACATGGACAAAATCTGCCAGTCCCAGGTAAACGAGAAGGCCGGCTATACGTACCTGGTCGGGCTCCGGCACATCCTGCGTCAGGACCCGGACGTCATCTTCGTCGGCGAAATCCGCGACGGCGAGACCGCGATGGTCGCCATCCGCGCCGCCCTGACCGGCCAGCTCGTTTTCTCGACCATCCACACCAACGACGCGCCCGGCACCGTCACCCGTTTGATCGACATGAACATCGAGCCGTTCCTTGTCGCCTCCGCCATGGAAGGAACGGTCGCGCAGCGGCTGGTGCGGCAGATCTGCCCGAAGTGCAAAGAGGGGTACGACCCGGCGCCCATGATGCTCGAGGAGCTGGGGCTGCCGCCGGGCACGAAGTTCTACCGGGGCAAAGGCTGCGAACGCTGCCGCAACACCGGTTACAAAGGCCGCATCGGCATCTTTGAAGTGATGAAAGTGAATGACCGCCTGCGCGAGCTGATCGTCACGCGCCCGCCGACGAGCGCCATCCGCGCGCTGGCCCGTGAGTTCGGCATGAAGACCCTCTGGGAAGACGGCATCCAGAAGGTCGTCGACGGCGTCACCACCATCGAAGAGGTGATGGATGAGGCGGAAAAGTTTGAATAACTAAGGAGCGGAGAGCAATGCCACTATTCCGTTACAAGGTCCGCGACAAAGAAGGCAAGATCGTATCCGGCAGCCTCGAGAGCCCCGACATCAACACCATCGTCGAGCGCCTCGACTCGTTCGGCTACATCCCGATCACCATCCGCGAGGAGAAGCGGCAGACCGGAGTCGGCGTTGACTTCGGCCGGTTCTTCGAACGAACCACGCCGGTCGACCTCATCAACTTCACGCGTCAGTTCGTCACCCTACACCGCGCCGGCCTGCCGATGCTCTCTGCCATCGGTGCCTTGCAGGCGCAGACCAAGGCCAAGCCGCTCTCCCGGGCGCTTGACGCCATCCGCAAGGACCTGATGGGCGGCACCGCGCTTTCGGCGGCCATGTCCAAGTACCCCCGTGTCTTCAGCGAGCTCTACGTCAACTCCATCTGGGCCGGTGAAACCGGCGGCGTGCTCGACGACATACTCGACCGGCTGGTGCTGCTGCTCGAGCACGAACGGAAGCTGCGTTCCGACGTCGGCGCGGCAATGCGCTACCCGATAATCCTGATGGTCGGCTTCTTCATCGCCATCATTGTCCTCGCGACGTTCGTACTGCCGAAGTTCACGATGCTGCTGACTACCGTCGGCGGCAAGATGCCGCTACCGACCCAGATCCTGCTCGCGTTCACGAACTTCATGTCCAGGTTCTGGTACATCGTCGTCCTGCTCATGGCCGGCGTCGCGGTCCTGTTCTACCTCTTCATCCGCACCCCGGCCGGAAGGCTGTGGTGGGACCGGCTGAAGCTCCGGATACCGATATTCGGGCCGATCCTCTACAAGATGGCGCTCTCGCGCTTCGCCCGCATGTTCGAGACGCTCGACCGCACCGGCCTTCCCATCCTGCGCAGCCTCGGTCTCGTGGCCAAGACCGTCGGCAACGTCTACATCGGCGGCGCAGTCGACAAGCTGGCCGAGTCGGTTCGCCGTGGACGCGGCCTGGCCGCGCCCATGCGGGAACTCGGCGTCTTTCCGGTGATGGTCGTCCAGATGGTCGCGACCGGCGAGGAATCGGGCGCTCTCGACGAAATGTTGAAGCAGGTCTCGGATTACTACGACTCGGAGGTCGAGTACGCGGTCAAGAACCTGACCGCGATGATCGAGCCGATCATGATTCTCATCATGGGCGTCGGCGCCATCTTCCTGATCGTCGCCGTCATCATGCCGTACATGACCATCCTGTCCAACTTCGGTTCCGGCGGCGGCTACAACACAAGGTAGCTAGAAAGACCGCAGACTCTTACTGACCGCCTCATCGAGATTCTCGATGACGGCGGTCAGGAGTTTTACCGCCGCGTCGTAGTCCTTGTCGGAGATGACACCGGTATGGGAGTGGACGTAGCGTGTCGGCCAGCCGATGGCAAGTGAGGGCACGCCTGAGCGATGGGTGTGGATCACGCCGGTATCGTACCCGCCGCGCACGGTCGTCAGGTGGTACTTGATGCGCTTCTTTTCAGCCAGGCCGATGACCCAGTCGCGCAGCCGGGTATTGGGGATCATCGTGTTGTCGTGAACGAGAATAGCGGCGCCGTTGCCGACCCGCTCGTCAACGCTCTTGTTTGTCTTGTCCGGATTCTCGTGGCTGAGCGAGACGTCGAGCGCGATGGCCACGTCCGGCTGGACAACCTCGGCCGCGGTCCGCGCCCCGCGCAACCCGACCTCTTCCTGCACGCTGCCCACCAGGAAAACCGTGTTGGGGTGTTTCTTTCCCTTGATAGCGCGGGCGGTCTCAATCACGATCCCGCAGCCGCCGCGGTCATCCCAGGCCTTGGCCATCATCAGGTTCTTGCCGAGCTCGACATAGGGTGAAATCGGCACAATCGGGTCGCCGAGCCGGATACCGATCCTGGCCTTGACGTCGGCTCCAACGACGCTGCCGAGGTCGATGAACATCTTGTCGATATCCGGCAACTGCCTCTTCTCTTCCTCGGTCATCTCGTGCGGCGGCTTCGAGCCGATGACACCGGGGAAATCGCCCTTGCGGGTCCGGACCATGACGCGCTGGCCGAGCAGCACGCGCGGCGACCAGGCGCCGACCGGGAGAAACCGGACATACCCGTCAGCCGTGATGGACTTGACCATGAATCCCACCTCGTCCATGTGCGCCGACACCATGATGCGCGGCCGCTCCGCCGCGCCCGCGACCCGGCAGACCACGCTGCCGAGCCCGTCGCGTGAGACCTGGCCCGCGTGCGCCAGTTCGCGCGCCACTATGTTCGCCGATTCGGTCTCAAAGCCCGACGGCCCGAATGCCTCGGTCAGTTCCCGCAGCAGCTTCCTGTCAGCCATCAGATCCTCCTGTCAGAATAGTTTCTTGTGGTCAAGTGGTCTGGTGAGGCAGCCCGGACGACCGAACCCGAGTCCGTCACTGGAGCACTAGGGCACTTGACCGCTTGGCCACTTGCCTAGACGTCCAGGTTCTCGACATGCGCCGCGTTCTTCTCGATGAACTCGCGGCGCGGTTCGACTTCGTCGCCCATCAGCATCCGGAACACGGCATCGGCCTCGGTCGCGTCCTCCATCACCACGCGTTTGAGGGTCCGCTTGTCCGGGTTCATGGTCGTCTCCCAGAGCTGCTCCGGGTTCATCTCGCCGAGGCCCTTGTACCGCTGGATGTCGAACTGCGTACCCTTGTTCCGGCTGGAAAGGCTCGTCAGTTCCTCATCGCTGTACAGATAGGTCTCGGTCCTGCCCTGCTTCACCCTGTAGAGCGGCGGCTGGGCGATGTAGACGTAGCCCGCCTCGATGAGCGGCTGCATGAACCGGTAGAAGAACGTGAGCAAGAGCGTCCGGATGTGCGAACCGTCGACGTCCGCGTCGGTCATGATGACAATCCGGTGATACCGCGCCTTCTGCGCGTCGAAGTCCTCCTCGCCGATCCCTGCGCCTACCGCGGAGATGAGCGTGCGGATTTCGTTGTTGGAGAGCACCTTGTTCAGGTTCGACTTCTCGACGTTGAGAATCTTGCCNNGCCGCCGGCGGAATCGCCCTCGACAATGTAGAGCTCGCTCTGAGCCGGGTTTTCACAGGCGCAGTCCGCCAGCTTGCCGGGCAGGCTGTCGGATTCAAGCAGAGACCGCCGCCGCGTCAGCTCCCGGGCCTTGCGCGCCGCCATCCGCGCCTTGGCCGCGGTGAGGACCTTCTCGACAATCCGGTTCGCGTAGCGCGGGTTCTCCTCAAAGTACTGGGCGAGCTTCTCATTGAGTACGGTCTCGACCACGCTCTTCGCCTCCCCATTGCCGAGCTTGGTCTTGGTCTGACCCTCGAACTGCGGGTCCCCGATCTTGATGGAGACGACCGCGGTCAACCCCTCGCGGGTGTCTTCTCCGGTCAGCTCCATGCCTTCTTTGAGTGCGCCGGACTTCCGGGCGTACTCCCCCAGCGTACGGGTCAGCGCCGACTTGAACCCGGACAGGTGAGTACCGCCCTCGTGCGTATTGATGGTGTTGGCAAACGAGAATATCGACTCGACGTACCCGTCGTTGTACTCGAAGGCCACGTCCACGTGCATGCCGTTCCGGTCTTCTTCAATCAGCACCGGCTTGTGCAGCGCAGTTCGGCCGGTGTCGAGGAACTTCACGAAATCGGCGAGCCCGTGTGGATAGTGGAATGTCTCGGACGTGCCGTTCCGTTCGTCTTTCAGGGCGATCTTCAGGTTCTTGTTCAGGTAGGCGAGTTCCCGCATCCGCGCCTGGATGACCTCGGCCTTGAACTCGACCTTCTTGAATATCTGCTTGTCGGGCTTGAACCGTATGATGGTCCCGCGCCTCTTGGTCTTACCGGTCACGACGAGGTCGGTCTTCGCGGCGCCCCGCTCGAAGTCCATGCGGTAGGCCTTGCCGTCGCGGAAGACCTCGGCGGTCAGATGCTCGGAGAGCGCGTTCACCACCGACACGCCGACGCCGTGCAGCCCGCCGGATATCTGGTAGACCTTGTGCTCGAACTTCGCCCCGGAATGCAGCACGGTCAGCACAACGTCGAGCGCGGAGCGCTTCTCGGTCGGGTGCATGTCAACCGGAATGCCGCGGCCGTTGTCCTCAACCGACACCTCGTCGTCCGCGTGAATCGTCACGGTTACCTCGTCGCAGTATCCGGCCAGCGCCTCGTCAATCGCGTTGTCCACCACCTCGTAAATCAGGTGGTGCATGCCCCGGACACCTATGTCGCCGATGTACATCGCGGGCCGGTGGCGGACCGCTTCCAGACCCTTTAAGACATGTATTTGCGCCGCATTGTAGGATTCTGGCATCGGGCTCTATGATACTCTAAGTTGTTGAATAATCAAGCTCTACTTCACCTGCGCGGTTCTCTTTTCGCCATTCACTCTTCACTATTCACCACTCCCGGCCCCTGCCCCAGCACAAACCGAATGTCCCTGACCAGCCCTTTGCCGACGCGCCCCTCGATCTTCTTCAGGAGTTGCGGCTTCAGGAACCGGAGCTGTGCCATCCACGCGGGACTGTCAACCACCACAACCAGTGTGCCGCCGTCGACCTCAACCGCCCGGGTGTGCGCGGCCGTCCTCGCCCCGGCTATCTCCGGCCATAGGGTCACGGCCGGCTGTGCGGCCAGCACCTTGTCGAGCTTCAGCCCCTTCAGCACGCGCGGCAGCACGCTGCCGACGCTACGAAACTTCCGATACCTTCCCTGCCTCGACATGAAACTCCTTTCCGAACAAGTGCTCGAGTGCCGAAGCATCGTGGGCTGTGCTCTGGGGTCGGCCACTCGATCCCTCTATCTCTCTATCCCTTGATCCCTGCCGTGGCATTCTCCGCGCCGCAGCATACACCATTTGGCCGCGCTCTTCCACCATCTCCAGCACCATCCGGCTCCGTTGCTCGTCCAGTTCCGACGCGACCTCGTCCAGCAGGAACACCGGCCGCTGCCGGCCTGCGGAGAGAATCATGTCCGCCTCGGCCAGCCGCAGCGCGATGCCGGCCAGCCGTTGCTCGCCCACCGAACCGAACTTCCGCAACTCGCGGCCGTCCCGCGTTATCCTGATATCGTCACGGTGCGGCCCGACCAAGGCATGGCCGAGCGCCCGCGCCCGCTCCCGCGTGGCCGCCAGCCTCTGTCGGAACGAGCCAGCGAGCTCTGCCGAGGATGCGAAAACGGGGACTGTCCCGCGCGTCGAACGCTCAGGGGGACTGTCCCCTGTTTTCGCCTCGATGGTCGACCGGTAGCTGAACACCGCCCCATGCCCCGCCAGCCGCTCATAGTGTCCTGCTGCACAATCGAGCAGTTCGCCCAGCTTCGCCCTCCGCGCCTCATACACCGGCACGCCGGTCCTCACCACCTCCTCCTCCCACGCTGCAACTTCGTCCCTCGTCCCTCGCCCCTCGCCCCACGCCCCGCCCTCAAGTAACCGATTATACTGACTGACCGCGCGCCGATACTCGCTCGTCAGGGCAATGTAGCTGGTTTCGCCCCTTTGTGTCTTTGTGTCTTGGTGGTGAGATTCCCCATCCGCGCTTCTGCCTTCTGCACTCTGACTTCTGCCTTCTGACTTCGGTCCATCCTGACTCTGTGTCTTTGTGTCTTTGTGGTAGGAACCCTTCCGGCTCGGCCCCGCCTTCGCTATCGCCACGTCCAGGAAGTTCCGCCTGATTCCCGGCGCTCCCCGCACCAACTCTATGTCTTCAAGCAGCAGCACCACGACCGGCAGCCATCCAAAGTACTCTGAGAGCTTCTCGACCGGAATGTCGTTTCTCAGTATCCGCTTCTCGCGGCCGTCGAACCTTATCTCCGCTCTTTCCCCGCTCTCGTCGGAGCCTGAGATAATCAGCACGTTCCTGCCGAAGCCGAGCAGCTCGGCATCCGGGCAGCGCCGGAACGACCGGCCGATGGCGAGATAGTGGATTGCCTCGAGCAGATTCGTCTTGCCCGCGCCGTTCGGCCCGAACAGGTAGTTCGCGCCTCGGTCGAACTCAATGGTTGTCTGGTCCAGATTGCGGAGACCGCGCAGGCTGATGCTCGCAAGCGCCACGCGTCAATCTAGCGGAAACCGCAACTCATTCAAGCCGCGCCCGCCGTGGAAATGGGGACTGTCACTTCGCAGGGCGCTGTGCGACTGGGGATGCATCCGCGACGCGTTCGCGTCGCTCCGGGGACATGCCCATCTACCATTTCCTGTGGCGCGCTGTCCCACTCACCGGCATGAGGCTGACACCCTGGATCGCACTGT
>DDXO01000069.1 GCA_002347155.1 Caldifarciminota bacterium UBA2258 | reverse complement strand
CGAAGGGCTCAGGGTGACAGGGTATAGGGATACTGAGAGTGACATCAAGAACTGTCCAGTGTTTCATGCTCTCCGTAATATGACTTCCTACATCTGGCTTCTTACATCTGACTTCGATAGAGGCCATGGTCCTGCCTTGACTCTCGTGCTCCCGCCTCTAAAATCTCGCTCAAAGGAGCCAATAATGCCTCAGGAAGAAAACCGTCCGACGCCTCAGGGCCCGCCGGTCCAGATCGAAATCGGCGAGAAGGAATCCGAAGGCGTCTACTCGAATTTCGTGCTGATTGCCCACTCCGCGTCGGAGTTCATCATCGACTTTGCGCGGATTCTGCCCGGCCTGCCCAAGGCCAAGGTCTTCTCGCGCATCGTCATGACCCCGCAGCACTCGCTGCTACTCCACAACGCGCTGGCCGACAACATCAAGAAGTACGAAGACCGCTTCGGAAAGATAAAGCTTCACGGCAAAGAAGAAGAGCTCGCCCGCGGCATGGGGTTCTAGCCGCGCCAGGAGCGCGGAAAACCCGAAGTCCGAAGTAGAAATGGCGAAGTTCCGAAACCCGGCAGGAACCGGTGAGACTTCATTGTCTCTGCCCAACCGCGAACTGCTTGAGCGGCTGGGCGGAATTGCGCAGCATCTCGGCACGCGCTCGTTCCTCGTCGGCGGCCCGGTCCGGGACCTGATTATCGGCCGCCCAAGTCCCGACCTCGACGTCGCGGTCGAGGTAGGGACGCGCGAATTCGGCGCCGCGGTCGCCAGGGAGTTCGGCGGCCGCTTCGTCTTCCACAGCCGGTTCCTGACGGGAACGTTGACGTTCCCGCAGCCGCAAGCCACAAGCCGCAAGCAGCAAGCCAGAGAATCCGGGCACAACTCCCTTCTCCCTTCTCCCTCCTCCCTCCTCCCTTCTCACATCGACATCACCCAGACCCGCGCCGAGACCTACGAGCGGCCGGCCGTTCTGCCCGCAGTCCGGCCCGCGAGCATCATCGGCGACCTCGGCCGCCGCGACTTCACCATCAATGCGATGGCAATGGAGATGACACCGGGCTCTTTCGGCACGTTCATTGACCCGTTCGACGGCCGTGCCGACGTGGCTGAACGCCGGATACGAGTGCTGCACGCCCGCAGCTTCATTGACGACCCGACCCGCATCTTCCGCTGCATCCGGTTTGCCGCGCGGCTTGGTTTCGCCATCGAGCCGCAGACGCTTGACCTGTTGCGTTCGGCGGTGAAGGAACGACTGCCTGCTTTCCTGACGCCGGAGCGCGTTCTCTATGAACTCCGGCTCATCTGCGCCGAGCCGGAATCGGTGCCGATGGCAAAGGCGCTCATTCGGGAACAAGTGTTGAAGGCGGCCTGGCGCTGGACTCCGCCGGCCGGGTTCGTTGCCGGGCTGGCAAAGCTGGCGTGCAGGGACCTCGTGACAGGATTGAAGTCGGGCTTCGGCCACAATCCGAGGCGAAAACCGGGGACAGTCCCTCAGAGCGCCCGCGTCGAACGTGGCCTGGCCACCGTAGGAACGAGCGGCGCGGGACAGTCCCCGTTTTCGCGGTCCTGTCCCGCACATGAACTGCTGTTCATCTACTGGTTGAGCGTGCTGCCCCTCACCGACCGGTTCCCGATACGCAAGGAGGAGCGGGACGCAGCCGCAGCGGTCGCGGGGTTTGCGAAGCTCAAGCACAAGCTCAAGCGCAAGCTCCGCCCGAGCGCGGTCGCCCGTCTTCTAAGAGGCATACCGGAACCGGCCCTGCAAATCCTGGCCGCGCTGGAAACGAAACCGGTGAGCGCGAACATCGGTGCCTTCCTGGACAACTACAGCAAGGTACGCATCTCCTCAACCGGCGCCGACCTGCGCGGAGCCGGGCTGGAACCGGGTCCGGCTTACCGGGAGATACTGGATGAGTTGCTTTTCGCGCGCCTCGACGGTAGAATCCGCACCGTGACGGAAGAGCGCGCAATGCTGGCGAGGCTGATACAGCAGCCCGGGACACGACCCGGACAGGCTCGGCGTAGATTCACGCGCGAAGGCAGGGGACAGCCCCTCGAAGCAGCTACGTCGGACTCGCCGCGGGAAAGTCCCCGTTTTCGCGGTCATGTCCCTCACCGGACAAAGAGAAGAACCTGATGTTCAACATCCAGGGCATCATCCTCTCCGCTCCGGCGATACTGTTCGGACTCACGATTCACGAGTTCAGCCACGGCTGGGTTGCGTGGCGTCTGGGCGACCCGACCGCGAAGATGATGGGCCGCCTGACCCTGAATCCCCTGAAGCACCTTGACCCGGTCGGCACCATCGCCCTCTTCCTGTTCCGCTTCGGCTGGGCCAAGCCGGTGCCGATTGATACGCGCAACTTCCGCCACCCGACCCGCGACATGGCCATTTCATCACTCGCCGGACCGGCAGCGAATCTGCTCACCGCGGCAGTCGCCGGCCTCATCCTGCGCGCGCTCTTCCTGTTCAACGTCGGCGGCTTCGTCACGATACTGACCAGCTACTTCGTCCTCTTCAACCTCATCCTCTGCTTCTTCAACCTTATACCGATACCGCCGCTGGACGGTTCGCGTCTGGTCTATCACCTGTTGCCGTCGCGCCTGGCCGCCGGCTACGCGAGTCTCGAACGTTATGGGTTCATCATACTCATCGGCGTCATCATGCTGGGCCAGTTCACCGGGGTCAACCTGCTGTGGCTGTACATGGACCCGTTGCTCCGGGTATTCAGCCTGCTCTTCACTGGTCGTCAGATAGTCTAGCGTGGCGGCGAAGCGAACTTCCGGCAGAGGCAAACGAAACCGCGGGACGCGCGCCGCGCTCGTTATCGCCGCGGCCATCGTGGTTCTCTTCACGTTCGCGAGCCTCATCTTTCACTACTTCGTGAACCGTCCGCAGAGCGCCAACTACTGCGGCCCGCTCGGGCACTGGCTGGCGCACGGCCTCGACACGTTGTTCGGCTGGACCAGCCTTTTCGGCCCGGTCCTGCTGGCGATGTTCGGGATTCTCTACCTGCGCCGCGGCAAGTCGTGGCGCCCGTTCACCGGCGCGCTGGTCTGGACCGTGTGTCTGTCAACGCTGGCCGCCCTCGTGTCGTACCAGTTCCAAATGCAGCATAACCTCGCGGGCATGGTCGGCAACTGGTTTGCCGGCGTGCTGCTGCTGGGGTTCGGGTTCGGCGCCTATGCGGTTCCGGTGCTGGCCATGCTGTGGGGCCAGAACGTCTGGCGGAAGCGCCCGACCGGACCGGACCTGACCCAGTCCGGCTTCATCCTGCTGCTCGGCCTCTACCTTGTCCTCTTCCTCGCCTACTTCGGCGGCCGCTGGTCCTTATTGGGCCCGCCACCGAAATCTGTGCTCTATCCCATCGGCGGCCATGCAGGACTCGGAATCGTCCACGGCCTCGAGAAACTCATCGGACCGGCCGGGGCTCTCATCTTCCTCATCGGCACGTTCTTGATAGTCCTCGCCCTGTTCACGAAACTGCGGGTGCCGGAACTGGGCTGGCTGCGCGCTATCTTCGCCTCGCTCTTCGCCCGTCCCAAACGCGAGCCCGAACAGAAACCTCTGATCGCGGCCCCGAGCCTTGACCGGCAGGAGGCGGCCGCAGTGCCAGGCCCCAGGCCGCAAGCCCCAGGCCCGGAATCGAGGCCAGAACCGGAGCACGAACCGGAGCCAACCGCTGCTGCCGAACCGGAACCCGAGGAGCGCCAATCGCCAATTCCGCGTGAGCCGGAACCCGTCCGCCGCCATCAACCGTTGAAGTTTAACCTCAGCGAGTTCCAGAAGCAGTTCCTCGAAGCGCTCGACCAGCCGGGCGAAAGAGACCACGTCTTCAAGGACCGGAAGGAATCCGAGGCCGAAGCCCTGGTGCTGATCGACAAGCTCAAGCAGTTCGGCATCGAGGGACGCATATCGGATATCCAGTCCGGCCCGATGATTACCCGGTTCGAGATGGAGCCTGCGCCCGGGGTCAAGATTCAGTCCATCTCCAGCCGGCAGGACGACATCTCGCTCGCGCTGGCGGCCGAGCGCATCCGCATCCTGGCCCCGATTCCCGGCAAGAACGCGGTCGGCATCGAGGTACCCAACAAGGAACGCCGCACCGTGTTCCTGCGCGAGGTGCTGACCAGCGAGCCATTCCGCAACCAGAAGTCGCCGCTCGGGTTTGCGCTCGGTACGACCATCACCGGCGAACCTTACTCAGCCGACCTGCGCACCATGCCCCACATCCTCATCGCCGGCACGACCGGCTCGGGCAAATCGGTCTGCATCAACTCGCTGATGGCCTCGATCATCTACCGTTCCGGACCGGACTACGTCCGCTTCCTGACCATCGACCCCAAGCAGCTTGAGCTGCCGGTCTACAATCCGATTCCGCACCTGCTCGGCACCACGACCATCGACCCGGACAAGGCGGTCAGGGAACTCGGCCGCGTTGTCGAAATCATGGAAGCGCGCTACGGCGAGTTCGCCAACCTCGGTGTGCGGGACATCGTCGGCTACAACGAGCGGGCTGAGCAGGAGGGGTTCGACCGCAAGCCCTATATTGTCGTCATCATCGACGAGCTGGCCGACCTGATGCTCCGTGCACCCAACGAAATAGAGATGCGCATCACCCGGCTGGCCCAGATGTCGCGCGCGGTCGGCATCCATCTCGTGCTCGCGACCCAGCGGCCTTCGGTCGACGTCATCACCGGCCTCATCAAGGCCAACTTCCCCTGCCGCACCGCGTTCCAGGTCGCATCCAAGACCGACTCGCGCACGATTCTCGACATGAACGGCGCCGAGTCGCTGCTCGGCCGCGGCGATATGCTCTTCCTGCCGCCGGGCAAGGGCGAACCGACCCGGCTCCACGGCTCGTTTGTCTCGGACCGGGCGGCCAAGCGTATCGTGGACCTCTGGGCGCGGACCTATCTTACCGAGCTCTTGACCGGCCTGGTCGAGAACCCGGCTGAGTGCGCGCGCAAGATGGTCGAGAGCGACGTCGTCGACTTGCTCTACGACAGAGAGAAGTCCGGAGTGCGCCGCAAGCTCGACGACATGCGGACGATTCTACCCGAGGAAGTTGTTGACAATCTTATGTCCCGTAAATACTATGAAACCCTGCCCGAGGAGAGCCCGCAGGTTCAAGCCGAGCGGAACCGGGCACAGGAGCAGGACCGCGAGCGTGACGAGAAGTTTGTCGAGGCCGCGCAAATCGTGGTCCGACACAGAGAGGCATCGGTTTCAATGTTACAGCGGCGTCTGGACATCGGCTGGGCGCGAGCCGGCCGGATAATTGACCAACTCGAACAGGTCGGCGTGGTCGGCCCGTATGTCGGGTCGAAGTCACGCAAGGTTCTGGTCGACAACGAGGCCGACCTGCAGAAGTTCCTGGCCGGAGACAAGGCGCAGCCGTCATGATTGACCGCAAGACCGTTCTGAAATGGGTCAACGAGATTGCGGCGTTGATACCCTGCCAGACATACGAACAGGTGATTCACTTCATCAAGTGCAAACCCGAGGGCAAAATCGTCGCGCCCAAGCCCGAGATCCGAATCGACGACCACTGGTTCAGCATCCGGCGCCACAACGATGCGGTCAGCGGCGAGGACAACCTCGAGATCTTCGTCGGCAACAACGAATCCGGCGATGAGTACATGGGCTACGACCGGATCGACCCGAAGTGGCACGACGCCGAAGGCAGGGACATGAAGCGCTGGGAGCTCGCCCGCGCCTATATGCACCCCAAGTACCGCGGCCAGAACTACTCGCTGTTCATGGCCGAGATGGTGATGGCGCTCGCCCGCAAGAACCACGCCCGCTCGGTAGTCGCCTATCCGCGCCACGTCGCCATGCTGGTCACGCTGCTGAATCTGGGCTACCGCACGATGGAAGGCAACTACGATGCTACGCTCCATCGCATTCTGAAGCAGGGCAGGCACTGGTACGGAAACAACAACACCCAGCGCCGACTCTACTACGCGCAGGAGTTCCGGCCGTTCATCCAGGACGGCAGCTTCATCATGGAAAAGCAGTGCGCCTCGCACGGCATCTGGGACTTCCTGATGGAGAAGGTCTGAACCAATCTAACTGGGAGTTGGCAAGTTAGGAGTCAGCAGTTCGACTCCTAACTCCTAACTGCTAACCGCTAACTGCCTCAGCCGGCTCGCGCCGACTATCCCGGCGTTGATGCCCAGCTCGGAAAAGACAATATCAAGCTTCCGGCCCGGCAGGGACTGGGTCCGGCGGAACACGGACTTGCGGACCGCCTTGAGCAGGGGCGGGCCGATACCGCTCACCCCGCCGCCGATGACTATCCGCTCCGGGTCGAGCAACTCCACGGCGTTTGCCAGCGCGGTGCCGAGGTAGTCACCGACCTCCTCGACCAGCGTCATTGCCAGGCGGTCACCGGCCCGCGCAGCGCGGCCGATCTCACGCATCGTTATCCCCGAAGCGTCGCCTTTGGCAAACTCCAGCATCAGGCTCGGGCCTTCGGCTTTCATGCCGGGAAAGAGCGAGGTCTGGTTCTTGTGGTCCTTGAGCCGCTTCATCTGCGCGCGGACCCGCTTCCGTGCGCGGTCTTCGACATACCTCGCCCCGACATAGCGCTCCACGCAGCCGCTGTGGCCGCACGAGCACGGCAGCCCGTCGGCAAAGATAGCGGCGTGCCCTATCTCGCCGGCCGCGTCGTTGGCGCCGACGAGCAGCCGGCCATCCGCGATAATCCCGCCGCCGACGCCGGTGCCGAGCGTTACGCAGAGCAGGTGCCTGCAGCCGCGCCCCGCTCCGTACAGCCACTCCCCTAAGGCCACCACGTTCGCGTCGTTGGCGCAGTACACCGGCAGCCCGACGAAACCCTCCAGCGTCCGCTTCACTGGTGTGCCGTTCCATCCCGGCAGGTTCGGCGGAACACGCACGATGCCGGCGGTGTGGTCAACCAGCCCGGCGATCCCGATACCGACCGATGCAACCCTGCGTCGTTTGCGCAGCTTGTCGATGACTGCAGCAACGCGCTTCAGCGCCTGTGCCGGGCCGGACGCAGCCCGGGTCGCGAGGACGCGGCGGACTCTGACCTTGCCCGCGCCGTCCACCAGCCCGATTTTAGTGTTGGTACCGCCGAGGTCGATGCCGAAGTCGAACGGCATTACGACCTACGCCGGATGTTTCACGCTCGCGGTATACAGCGCCCGTAGCCTGCTTTCGTAGGCCGGGCTCGGCTCGACGCCACGTCGGGACATTACCTTGCGAGCGTTGGAGAGAACGTGGCCGAGCGGCCAGTGGGCTTCGCTGCCCCAGGCAAATGCCGGAATCTCCTTGGGCGAAAGCCCCGGTTCGAACCAGTTGGTGAACGTGCCCATGCGCGTTCCGGTATTGATGAGCGTGCCGATTGCCGTCTTGGCGTGGTCGCCGATGAAGCAGCCGACCTTGAGCAGGCCCGTATCAATCGTCTTCCCCTGCCAGCTCACCTGCACCGGCTGGTAGGCATTCTTCAAGTCCGAGTTGGTCGTCAACGCTCCAAGGTTTGCCCACTCGCCGACAAAGGCGTGGCCGATGAAGCCCTCGTGGTGCTTGTTGGCGTAGCCCTGGAAGACACTTGCCTCGACCTCGCCGCCGATGCGGCACTGCGGGCCGAAGCTGCAGCCCGGCCGCACCCTGGCACCGTCAATCAGAGTGCCCGGCCCGATGTAGCAGGGTCCCTCAACGAAGCTGCCCGGCCGCACGACCGCATCACGGTCCAAGAACACCGGCCCGGTCTCGGTACTGATGACGGTTCCCGGCCAGACCCGACTGCCCGGCTCGATTCGCAGCTTCCTCCGGTCACCCACCACCACCGCCCCTCTCTCGACCCTGCCCGTCCTCGTCCTGGATTTCTGACTTCTAGCATCTAGCTTATCGCTTCTGACTTCGTTCTCTCTGAGAAGTTCTCCCGCGTTCATCTCCACCAACTCCCACGGCCACTTGAGCACCTTCGCCTTCACCTGCTCCTCAGCCAGGTTGGCTCGCAACCCGCGTATCGAGCCCAACTTCTCCACGCACTCGGCGCAAACCCGAAAACCGACGACCTCATCGCCCGCGAGCAACACCGCCTCCCGACCCTTGGCCGACACCGGCTCGTCGAGGATGGCGGTTGCGGAGAAGAAAAGACGGCCTTGCTTGGGATTCACATTCACGCGGCAGTCGGGATGGGCCTCGGCCGCGATGCCCGCAACCGTGTCACGCACCCAGAGGAAGAAGGGCTCACCGGGATACAAGCGTCGGTGCTTATCCAGCAGCGTGAACCGGCCGCAGCGCAGGTCGAACGCGGGCCGCAAATCGCAGAGCGGCGACAGCCGCTCCAGGCCGTCGCCTTCGTAGATGCAGATCACTGGCTTAGGATATTGCCGACATGCCGCAAGTCAAGGCCGTTCAAGGAGCGGCGCTCCTTGGAGTGCGGCAGCAAGGCTGCCGCTTTGCCCGGTGAAATCGGAAAAGCGGGAGCTGCGCTCCCGCACTCCAAAATGACATCATTCAGCGATTTCTGCTCTTCTCGGCTCGACGTCGGCGGCACCATTCCAGTAGAAGTAGTCCATTCCTTTGACGACCGGGCCGGTGCTGACTACGAACGACTCGCCATGCCGGTCAATCGCATGGATGATAACCGGCCCCAGGTACCCGCCTTTGAGGGAACGCAGGTCCCGGACCGCCTCCAGACACGCCTCCTGCACCGAAGCTCCTGCCTTCATGTAGAGCACCACCGACCGCGCGGTACAAGCCCGGATCGTTATCTCGCCCACATGCGTGCAGCCGCAGGCGCCGTAGCGGTTGTCGGCATACAGGCCGGCGCCGATAACCGGCGAGTCGCCCAGCCTGCCCGGATAGCGCTGGGCCCAGCCCGACGTGCTCGTGCCCGCAGCGATGTCGCCGTTGCTGTCCAGACAGAGGAACACGACGGTTCCGCCTGCCGTCTTCTCCCGGCTCGACTCCCAGGCAAGTCGCACCAGTTCCTCTCCGGACAGGTTCGTACAAGCCTGCGCATGCTCAGCCATCCACCGCTCGTACTTCGCCCGCGCCTCTTCGGTGAGCATCTCGGCTCGCTCCGCTCCGATGTCGTGCGCGAACCGCTCCGCGCCTTCGCTCACCAACATCACGTGCGGCAGCCGCTCCATAACCTGCCGCGCGACCGACACCGCGTGCAGGAAGTACCGCAGATTGCCGACCGCGCCCGCTCGGCCGGTCGCACCGTCCATCACCGCGGCGTCGCAGCTCACGACGCCCAGGAGGTCCGGCGCTCCTCCCCGACCGACCGAATCGATGCTCGTATCCGCTTCCACAACCTTGATGCCCGCTTCAACGGCATCCAGCGCCGCCCCGCCGCGCTCCAGCACCTCCCGCGCGGACTGCATCCCCACCCCGCCCTCGCAATTCGAGAGAAGCACCATCTAGTGCCCACTCCTCTTCCCGGAACGGACTCGGTAGAACCGTTCCGTGAAACCGCCGTCGCGCTCAAAGGCAGACGCCTGCGCTCCAAGCTGCCGGTCCAGCAAGTGGCAGCACACGTTCAGCAGCGACAGCGCCCCATTAGCGGCCAGCCCCGCCGACCGCCATTGCCTGTTCGCTCTGTTCGTCCGTGTCTGTCCGTGCTCGTCCGTGTCCGTCCGTGCCGACTCCTCAGCTACCCAGCTCGCGAACTCCCCCATCGTCACAACCCGCTTCGCCTTGAACCGCGCCAGCGCAGGATGTTCCGGCTTCCACTCCTCAAGTCCCCGCTGCCTCAGGAAATCCTGGTAGTCGAGGCGTAGCTCCTCCAGGCTGGCCCGCGCCACGTTCGTCAGCTTCAGTTCGGTCTTCTTGGAGGTCCCGGAGGCAAAGCTGCCCTCGGCGATGTTCTGTACGCCCGAGCGTGCGGCCTGAACCATCTGGTCGCGCGTCCGGGAACGGCCATCGATGTACCTGTCGCAGAACCTGACCGTCACATCATACACAAGCTGCGCCACCTGGAAACTCCGCAGCTTCCGGTACCCGCCGTGCTTCGGAATCAGCGCCTCGCCGGCCACCGGCTCCGTGCTCGTCGGTGTCCGTCTGTGCCAGGTATTCATTCGCACGCGAATCATAGAGCCGCGGCTCTGCAAGTCAAACTCTCGCCGGACGTCGTCTGATTCCCAGGCCGCCGACACTGAGTCAAACAACAGAAAGCGAGGAAGAGACCATGAAGAACACCAGGAGACCAGCGGCAATCGATAGATCCAAATCCGGCAAGCAGACTGACGGCGAAGAGGCGGTGCTCGCGGCCATCGCCGTGATGCCGGAACCGGCCCGCACCATGGGCGAGCGACTACATGCCGTCATCAGGGCCAATGCGCCTGCCCTCAAGCCGAGGGTCTGGTACGGGATGCCGGCGTATGCCGAAGACGGCAAGGTCGTCTGCTTCTTCCGCGGGGCGGACAAGTTCAGGGAGAGGTACATGACGCTCGGCTTCAGCGACGCGGCCAACCTCGACGACGGCAACATGTGGCCGGTCGCCTTCGCGCTCAAGAGCCTGACCCCGGCCGAAGAAACACGCATCGCCGCCCTCGTCAGGCAAGCCGCGAGCTGAGTACCCGCCCCCGCGAACCCGTCAGCACCGCTCGCGAAGACCCAGCTTGGACTGCGTCAGCCCTAACTGGCCATTACCAGCGTATCGTGCGACCCACCATCAACAAACCTGGCCAATCCGGGAGTTTAGTCTTTGGATACAGGCACAAATCGCCCAGTACGCTGCTAAGCGCCTGAGCACCAGGGAATTAAGGCGACTCCCGGAAAGTCCCCTCCGCCATCTCCTCCGCAGTCTCCTCAGTTGCGGTCCAAGTCACTGTGGCCGTTGCCTCATGAATCATTCTCCAGGTTGCCTTCTCCGATGCCCGGTCCGTTACCTGCTCCGCAATCTGCTGCGCTATTCAGCCGGTTGCCCGGACAACTGCTCGCTCCTTTGCTCGGACGGCTGCCCCGCAGATAGCTCTGACCGTTGCGGCCCGAGTCGAACTCCTCGTTGCTCTCCACGCAGCTCCGACCATTGCTCTCACGATTGCCCGGAGAATCGCCTCCCGAACTGCCTCAGCAACTGCTCTGTCCGTTGTCTCAGTGGCTGCCTGTTCCGAACTCACGGTCGAGCCAGGCGCTCCGGCGCCTCGGTGGTGAGTACGTCGGCGAGCGTTCGTCATTCGGGCTTGGCCGCTGCCCCTGTCGGACAGTGCGTCATTCGAGTCTTGCCCCACAGTGCATACCCTATTGACAAGTTCGATTGACGGATTATCCTTGATGGCGAAGGCATCCGCCAGCAAGCACCGGTCAAGTCCGGCGCGGGAGGTTGAAATGAAGAATCGCAGTTCGGTCAGGTCCGTGCGGGCGCTTGCGCCTGCGGAGTTGCTCTTTCTCATCTGCCTGCTCATCTCCGGCTCAGTCGCCCTGAGCCAGCCCTTCCCGTCGTTCATGCTCGACAACACCATTGTCCGTGGCTCGGCGGGGTCCTGACTTGGTGGAGGTTCTTTTTGACAGGCGGACACGGAGCTGTAACTTCCGAGTAGAAGGACAACGTGATGGTCGCATCTGGCAGATGTCAGACTACTCCAAACACGAGGGGGATTGCTGCGCGCTTTCAGGCGCGCCCCAAGACCGGATCACCTAATCACAACTGATCGGAGGATGAGATGAAGAGAACCGCAGTCTGGCTGGCGGCAGCGATGTTGCTGCTTGCCGACGCTTCCTACGCAGCTCCCGAGACCTTATGGCTCTACAGGTATGGCCCACTAGCCAGCGCACGCTACCAGCCCCTGGCGTCGTTTGTAGATGACACCGGCAACGTCTCCGTCGTGGGCTGGGTGGAGCCTGATGATACAAGCGGCAACCGCGACGTTGTCCTGTTCAAGGTCGATTCCATGGGCAACCTCAAGTGGCATACAACATACACCAATGCGACGGCTGCGGCCGCGGCAAGTGATACCAGCGGGAATGTCTATGTTGCCTGCGGCACGTACGGCTCCAGTACCACCGGAAAGCTCTGTCTGCTGAAATATGGCCCCGACGGGAGCCAGAAGTGGGTGCAGACCTATGAACAGGTCGGCAGGAGCTTCATGGCCCTTGCGTCCATTGCCATTGACAGCGGCCAGAACGTCTACATCGGTGGGGTGGCGGCAGACTCATCGTCCTGCATCGTGCGCATTGTGAAATACACGCCGGGCGGCATGCGGGCAGACACGATGAACTACTCGTTGGAACCGGACCTGTCCCTGAATGACGGGGGGTTTCACGTACTAGTCAACGGCGGGGTGTACCTCGCTCTGAGCGTCGAGCATCCGACCCGAAGGAACGACTGGCTTGTCGTTAAGCTATCGTCCGAAGATGTTGTCCAGTGGCAGAGCATCTACAAGGACACCGGCGATAGCTGGGAGCAGTGGCGTTGGAGCGATGTGGACGAGAAGGGGAACATCTACATTGCCGGCCTGATTGCTCCTCGTGATACAGGAACGATTGACTTCTGCACAATGAAGATGGACTCGTCAGGCAACACGCTCTGGACCCAGAAGTACAACGGTCCCGATGGTCTCCGTGATGAGCCGCAGTTCCTGATGCTTGACAGCGGGTCGGTCTACGTCGCGGGCTGGAGCGAGGAAGTCACGACAGGCGGTGCGCATGCAGTCACACTGGTGAAATACGACTCCCTCGGGAGCGAGCTGTGGGTCAGCCGGTACGGAGGTGCGGGTATGCCCCGCGAACTGGGCTACGATGCCGGCGGGCTAATCCTGATTCCGACCTTCTGTTCAATGACGCTCGACGAAGTGGGAAATGTCTATCTCACAGGGTCTGGCTCTAGTCAAGGTAACCACTTCGGCTTTGCGCTGAAGTACGACCCGCTGGGCAGTCTCATCTGGGAATGGAAGCTCCCTGACCAGCAGGAGGAGTCGTGGACCGGGGTGTTGGTGAACATCAGTAGGAGTGGGGCTGTATACGGAGTCGGGGGTGACGTCGTGCGTGTCGGAGGCAGAGGTTCGGTTGGCGTGTACGTGGCAAAGCGCCGCAGAGACGAGGGAGGCAGCAAGTGAATCGCCGAGTACTAGCGGCTCTTTGCCAGCTTCGCGAGCCGCAGATAGCTCTCCCCGGTCGGCAGACAGGTGAACATCGCCCAGACCTGATTCAGCGCTTCCGTCATCTGACCGCGTCGCACGTGTTCGTCGGCGAGCAACCGGTGCAGCGACTCATCCGGCTGGTCGGGGAAAGCCTTCACGCCAAGCTCGGCCCAGGCAACGGCCTTGTCCGGCTGCGACGCCTTGAGGCTGCGGTTCGCGCAGTTGTAGTACGCCCACGGGCTGTCAAGGCCATTCGGGTTTGTCTCGGCCATCAATGCCGGGTCAACTGCGAGCAGCGCCGCGTTGTTGGCCATCGCCTCGGCCCGTGCACGTTTCCGCGGCGAGCAAGGCACCCCAGGTCTCTTCGACTCCCGCCAGCCACCCTCAGCCAGCTTGCGATAGAACGCCAACCCCCGTTCCTCGATCAGGTCAAGGTAACGGAATACCATGCCTTCGTACGCGCGGTTGAGGAAGTCCATCTCGAAGTCGAACACCCACCGCGCCAGTTCAATCGGGTCAGGTCTGGCCGCTTCACAAGCATTCCGGTGCAGCGAGAGAAACCGATCGGCAACCTGCCCCAATTCGCTGTCGGGGTCGCACGTTTCGCCTGCGGCTTCGGCGGTTCGTTCCAACCCGAGCTGCGCCAGTTCCCTGACCCCGGCCGCATGGCCTGCGCCGAGCTTCCGGCCAAGAGCATCGAGCACAGGCTCGAGCTTGCGTACACGGTCCCGGTCACGCATCACGTGCCACGGCTCGGTGACTCGAGTCGCCCGCTCTACCTCATAGCGCAAGTCGCCGAACTCCGGATCGCCGCGATGGGACCGAACGGCGACCTGCGCCAGCTTCTGCCTGAGCGCGCTGTCCCGCTTCGCCTGCGCCATCAGCATGTCCACAAGCTTCTTCCTGGGAAGTGCGTCGAGGTGCTTCCGTATCGCCTCCGTGCTGCCGGAAGCTACCGGCTCGTCCGCGCAAAACCCCTGGCTCACTATCCAGGCCGCGCCGGCCGCTACGCAGTGCCCACAGAACTGCCCGAATCGCCCGGACGCGCACGTGCAACTGCCGGTCAGCTTCTCGTTCACCACCCACAGCTTGACATCATACCAGTCGGCGCCGCGCACGCTGGCGGTTACGACACCGTCGCTCTCTTTCAGTGCCTTCACCCGGCCCTGGAAGAAGGTGCGCCGGCCCTGCTCGAACGACTCGCGGGAAGCGAGACCCTCAAGGGTCCTCCTGGTGAGAACTTCGGAAAGGCTCTTAGCGGCCACGGCTCAATGTATCAGGCGGCGTCTTCCCGGTCAAGCGCGGGAACCCGTCGACGGCTTAAGCCCGAAGTCCGAAACCCAATGACGGATCAAACCCGAAGCTCGAATGAACGGAAGACCCTGCCCCGGATTCCTGCGCCCGCTGACTCAACCGTCATTCGGACTTCAATCGTCATTCGGGCTTCGTCATTCGAGTCTTGCCCCACAGTGCATACCCTGTTGACAAGTTCGATTGACGGATTATCCTTGATGGCGAAGGCATCCGTCAAGAAGCGCTGGTCAAGCCGGCGCGGGAGGTCGAAATGAAGAACCGCAACGGTTCGGTCCGCTCGACGCAGGCCGCAGCGCCTGCCTTGGTCGCTATCCTCTGCCTGCTAGTCCCCGGCTCAGCCGCCCTGAGCCAGCCCTTCCCGTCGTTCATGCTCGACAGCACGTTTGCCCGTTGTCCCGGACTGACCAACGCTACTGGAGTTCGCGTTGCATTCGGTCCGGATACCGGGCTGGTCGTGTGGACATCGCGCTTTAGACTGCTGGGCGTGCGAGTGCACCAGAACGGCGTGCCCCTGGACTCTGTCTCGTTTGACATCTCCGGCACTGACCGTGAAGGTCTGCTCGTAGGTACACCGGGAGTTGCCTGGGGCGGTGGGAAGTTCCTGGTGGTATGGACAGATGTTGAGGCGATGAAGTATGCACTGGTAGACCCGGGCGGCAGCATCTTGGCCCGGGCCATGCTTCAAGACAAGGAGTGGAGTGGCTCCGGCGGGCTGGCGGTGGCGTTCGACGGCACCAACTTCCTCGTGTCCTGGATTGGCGGGAACGAGTCGCTCGGCTCGGGAGCGCTGTTCTGCCGCGTCAGCCCGGACGGTACGGTACTCGACCATCCGCCCCGCTTCGTAGCGCCGCACGCGGTCGGCGAAGAGGGAGAAGTAGCGCTGTGTTACCACAGTGACCGATACCTTGCTGCCTGGAGCGATGGTGACCCCAGTGGCCTCATCGGCGTCAGCGCCAACTTCATCTTCCCGGATGGGTCGATAGCAGACTCGGTCGGATTCTGCATTCGCTCCGCGGCGGGCGCAGGCAATCCGGCTGTCACCCACGACCGCAGCAACTTCGTGGTCACGTGGGAGGAATGGGCGAACAGAGGCTTCGTGAAGCTGGCCCGCGTGACTGACAGCGGAACTGTCCTTGATACTACCGGAGTCCTGATTGATAGCTTCTCGTCGACACAAACGGCTCTCGTGTCGAATGGCGACACAACACTCGTCGTCTTCCGACGCGACTCAGTCTGGAACCGCGACAGTGTGACTCTTGTGGCGGTCCGGATAGACGCCGCGATGAACCGCTTGGACGCTGAACCGGTGAAGCTCTCAGTTCCCGGACATCCGGGGTGGGGGGACGCCGCGGAAGAACCCTCCGCTGTGCTGTGCGGGGACGACTACTTCATCACCTGGGAGCAACCACTCACCACGGAAGACTTCTATCAGGCGCTCTGCCGGCGGATGAACCGGCACGGAGAGGTGCTCGACTCGACCCCGGTCGTCCTGTCCTACGGGGCAGCCACGCAAGGCCACCCTGATGTAGCATCGGATGGCGAGAGCTTCTTTGCGGTCTGGTCAGACACTCGTCGCGATTCTATCGCCCCTGCGTACTCGCTCCTCGGCGCTAGATTCACCGCTGACGGTGCGCTATTGGACCCCTCACCAATCTGGGTGGACAGCACGAGATATGAAGTCCATCCTGCGTTGGCCCACGGCGGCGGATGCTACTTCGTAGCCTGGTACGAATCCAGGGGAGTATCGGCGAAGAGAATTACACCTGCCGGCGTCGTGCTGGACAGCGTTCCGCTGCGTATGCCCGGACTTGGCGAGGTGCGGGGCAACCCCAGCGTAGCGTTCGGCGATTCGGCCTTCCTCGTTGTCTGGCCCACATGGTCATCAGTCCACGGATGTCGGACTACACCCACTGGAGGGCTGCTGGATACGACACCGCTCCAACTCGTGGTCACGCAGACTCAAGGACCCGAGTACCCGCGGGTCGCCTTCGACGGCGTCAACTTCCTCGTGGCGCGTCAAGATGGCGACGACATGCACCGCTGCGTGAGGGTCAGCCAAGAGGGCGTCATCCTGGACACGGCTGACATCACCATTGGTGCTGCAGCGGCGGTGCCCGAGGTGGCGTACGGCGGCAGCGTATACTTGGTGGTCGACAATGTCACTTCCAAGTGCTGGCTCGTCACGAGGAGCGGCAAACTGCTCGGGGCCGTGCCCCATCCCGACCTGCAGTACGCGCACGTGGTCTTCGACGGCACCAACTTCATGCTACTCTGTCAGCTCAGGGACAGCAGCGGCCAGTCGACAAACGGCCTTGGCGCTATGCGCATTACGCCGGACGGGCGGGTGCTGGACTCGACGCCCCTCAGCCTGGTCGAACCGGAGAGCGCCTTCGCCTCAGCGCATGACGCCGCGATGTCAATCAACGCCGCCGGTCGAGTTGCCGCCGTCTTCGGATGCCGCGAGCGCTCACCCTATCTAACCCAACGCATCCGCGCCGCGACTTTCCCGGCCATCGTCGGCATCGGCTCGCAGCGTGACGGTACGGCTCCCGCCATGTTCCGCGTGCAGCCTAATCCCGCGTCGAGAACAGCGGCTCTATCCTTCAGCCTGGGTCAGGCCGGACCGGTACAGGTGACCGCGTTCGACGCGACCGGGCGTAGATGCGCAAGCCTCTTCTCCGGCCGGATGAAGGCCGGGAACCAGTCGCTCGCGCTGGACACGCGCCGGCTGGCCAACGGCATCTACTTCCTGCGCCTGGAGGCAGGAACAGCAAGACACTCAACTCGGCTGGTGGTAGCGCGGTAGACGAACGCCTAATCCCACCGGGCGAAAATGGGGACAGTCCCTTAGGGTACAGTCCCCATTTTCGGGTCATGTCACTTCGCGGGCCGCGCGGTTGACACCGGTAGCGGCCGTGGGTAAGATTGCCTGGGCCGAATGACGAGTTTCGACGTGACAACGCATGTTCGTACTGAGCTTCTCGATATCACCGACAAGGTGAAGGACGCGGTCGTGCAGTCGAAAGTGGCGTCCGGCATGTGCTTCGTCTACGTGCCGCACACGACCGCAGCGGTAACAGTGAATGAGGGCTACGACTCGGACGTGGCCCGCGACATCACGGAGGCCCTTTCGAAGCTCGTCCCCCATCGCGCGAGCTACGCCCACTCCGAAGGCAATTCCGACGCGCACATCAAGGCGGCAATAGTCGGCTCCTGCCAGGCAATACCGGTCGAGGAAGGCCGGCTCGCGCTCGGCCGCTGGCAGGGAGTGTTTTTCTGCGAATTCGACGGCCCGCGGCAACGCCGGGTCCAAGTACAAGTGATAGGAAAATGAGGGATAGAGAGATAGAGGGACAAAGGGATAAGGTGGCCGGCCCCCGGCACTTGATCCCTCGATCCCTCGATCCCTTGATCCCTTCTCTCTAAAGGAGGTCCTTTGGCACATAAGAAGCTGTTTATCCCCGGCCCGACCGAGGTCAGGGAGGAAGTACTCAAGGCGCAGGGGCAGTGGATGATCGGCCATCGCTCGAAGGATTTCGGCGAGCTGAACAAACGCTGCGTCGAGAAGGCCAAGCAGATACTCGGCACCAAGAACTACCTGTTCTGGTTCACGTCGTCCGGCACCGGCTGCATGGAAGGCGCGCTCCGCAACGTCGCGACCGGCAAGATTCTCCACACGGTCAACGGCGCGTTCTCGGACCGCTGGTTCAAGATCTCCAAGGCCTGCGGCAAGCAGGCGAGCTCGGTCGCGGTCGAGTGGGGCAAAGCCATCAAGCCGGAGATGATCGACGCCGAACTGGCCAAGGGCGGCTATCAGGCGCTTACCATCACCCAGAACGAGACCTCGACCGGCGTGCGCAATCCGATTGAGGAGATCGCCAAGCTGGTCCGCACCAAGTACCCCGACGTGCTCATCCTGGTCGACGCCGTGTCGTCCCTGATGGGCGACTGGTTCGACATCGACTCGCTCGGCCTCGACATCGTGGTCGCCTCCAGCCAGAAGGCGGTCGCCCTGCCGCCCGGCCTGGCCATCTCCATCGTCTCCCAGCGCGCCCTCGACAAGACCCGAACCGTGGCCGACCGCGGCTATTACTTCGACTACGACGCGATGCTCAAACGCTATGACAAGGACTTCCAGACTCCGACTACGCCGGCGGTGTCGCTCTTCTGGGCGCTCGACATGGAACTCGACTACATCCTGAAAGAAGGGATGCAGAACCGCTACCAGCGCCACCAGGAAATGGCGAAATTCACGCGCGAGTGGGCAAACAAGTACTTCAAGGTCTACCCCGAGCCCGGCTACGAGTCGGTCACCTTGACCACGGTCGCCAACACGCGCAACATCGTCGTCAAGGACCTGAACGGCGAACTCGGCAAGCGCGGGATGCAAATCTCGAACGGCTACGGCGACATCAAAGAAAAGACGTTCCGTATCGCGCACATGGGCGACCTCGCAATGGCGGACATGAAGGAAGTCACGTCGGCCATCGTGGATGTTCTCAAGTTGTAGCGACACGACTTACCAGTTGCGTCTGACGCCTCGCGGCCGTTCTCCGGGTGCGGGGCGTCAGGCCTTTCTATGGCCACACGACCGGAGATGAGCAGTCTGCCGCTGCTTCTGTCCCTGGTCCTCTTCGGCACCGGCACGGCCGACGCATCTGCGCCCAACGCCTATCCTGACGCCGCAGTTGTCCGCTTCGCTAACGGTCTCAGCATCGACACCCGCATCGCACCGCTTCCCGAATCCGGCTCGCGTCTTCAGACCGGGACATCATGGCTCGTCCACCTCATCGGGCCGGTCCGCCGGGAATGGCTGGCCGAACTGAGACGTCGCGGTGCGGACCCGGTCTGCTATCTTGCCTACCAGACGCTGGTCTGCCGCCCGTGGCGCGACGTGCCGGCAAGCGAGGTAAGCGGGCTCGATTTCGTCGACTGGCTCGGCCCGTTTCCTTCCGCAGCCAAGCTCGCTCCGGAGCTTGTTCAGGTCTCCTCACCGTCGCTGCGCTCCCCCTCTCCTCTGAGAGGAGAGGGATGGGGTGAGGAGCGCTCCAGTACGCTGATACTTGCGGTCTGGCCCGGCGAGGACCCGAACTCCGTGGCGGCTGCGATAGCCTCTTCCGGCGGAGAGGTGACCGAGGTCATGGACCGCACCGTCAGCTTCCGGCTCGACGCTTCTCGCGTTGCGGCACTGGCCGAACTCGGGCCGGTAGCCTGGATCCAGGAATGCTCTCCGCCCCGAAGCTTCAACAGCGACGTCCAGTGGGTCACGCAGATTGGCTGGCGTCCGGAACTGCCGGACGAGGCCGCCGGCCGCCGTATCTGGCAGCGCGGCATCCGCGGCCAGAACATGGTTGTCGGCCTGTTCGACACCGGAATCGCCGCCGAGCACGACATGTTCATCGACCCGGCCGTACCTGTCACCGGACCCGGGCTCTACCCTCTGCACCGGAAGTTCGTGGCCTACAAGCTCTACCAGGGCGCCGTATTCGGCGACGCCGGCGGCTATCACGGCACCGCGGTCGCCGGGACCTTGTGCGGCAATGACTCCATCGCCGGCAACGCCTCCAAGCTCGACGGAGTTGCTCCGGACTGCCGCGTCTACTTCGTTGACGAGGGGAATGCTTTCGGCATCCACGTGTTCAGCACTGACTTCACCGCACTCCTCGACTCGGTTCGGCTCAGCCGGGGCGTGACTCCGCCGGTCCGGCAGGTCTCCGGCTCGTTCGGCACCGATGAGAGCCTCAGCTATTACCGACTTGAGGAATCCACGGTCGACGCGGTCTGCTGGAAGGACAAACAGTTCCTTGTCATCTGGGCTGCGGCGAACCGAAGAGGACCATCCTACAACATCGGCCACCCGGCCGGGGCCAAGAACGTCCTGACAGTGGGCGCCTGCTGCAACGGCACGATCAGCGACAGCGTCTGGTTTGAATCCTCGCGCGGCCCGTGCCGGGACGAACGCATCAAGCCCAACATCCTCGCGCCCGGGGTCGAGGTCGCGACGGCCGACGGTCGGTCGCCGCACTCCTACGTCTCGGCCAGCGGCACCAGCATCTCGGCGCCGGCCGCGAGCGGCGCCCTGATGCTGCTCCGCCAGTACTTCGCCGAAGGCTGGTATCCTGCCGGCGTGCCGGATTCCTCCCGGCGTATCACCGAACTGAGTTCGGCGCTGATGCGCGCGCTGGCCATCGCGGCAACCGATTCGAATGTCGGTGACGAATACATGCCCAACAACGCCGCCGGCTGGGGCCGGCTCAACCTGTCGACCATCATGCACTTCCCCGACGACCCGAACGGACTCGCATTTCTCGACGAGACGACCGGCGTCGCAACCGCCGAGGAGATGACGTTCGAGTTCGAGCTGTCCGGGCGCGCGCCCATCCATGTCGTGCTCGCGTGGACCGACACCGCGGCCGCGCCCGCGGCTGCGATTGCGATTGTCAATGACCTCGACCTGGAGCTGACCAGCCCGGATGGCAACCGCTACCGCGGCAACCAGTTCTACAACGGCTGGTCCCGCGTCAATGCGCAGACCTGGGACTCGCGCAACGTCGAGGAAGTCTGCCTCGTCCCCCATCCGCTGACCGGGCGCTGGTCCGCGAAAGTAATCGGCCGCAGCGTGTTCACCGCAAGCCAGCCGTTTGCCGTTGCGGTGCGGGGTGGCATTGCCGGCATGGAGCCGGGCATCGCCGAATCAGAAACGGGTAGTCCCCGAATCGGGGCCGTCCCCAAGACCTCCTTCGGACTGCCTTTCCGCCCCGGTTGGCACGTGGCAATCTTCTCTGTTGACGGCAGACAGGTTCTCAGCGGGACGATGACGGCAGCAGGCGTGTCACCGGCGGCCAACCTGCCGCCCGGCGTTTACCTCTACCGACTGACTTCCGGCAGCATGCAGCCGGAAACCGGCAAGCTCGTTGTCAGCCGCTGATTGGTCCGACCGGTCCGACTGCTCGGACCTGTCAGACGCCCGACCTCAAACCAGGCCCGGCACCCACTTCGTGTTGATGACCACTTCGCGGTTCCAGAGCACGGCGGCCACCCGCACGCCCGCAATCTGGTCGAGGAATGCCACGGTATCCAGCAGCTTCCCGATTCCCCAGACGTCGGCTTCGACCTGCACGTACCTGTCCCGATAGGTCTTGCCGCTGAAGACCACGCTCAGTCCTGCGTCGGCGATCAGACTGGCGAGTCGGTCGGGCCGGTGCCCGGTCTCAATCAGGAAATGGAAGTGACCGAAGTTCTCGACCGCTGACCAGTTCAGTTCCGGCAGCACGCGCAACACGCCGGTGCGATTCGTGTCACTCCACAACAACCGGTCGAGCTTGGCCCGCACCCAGGTCTGGGGCCGCTGCATCGCGGTTCCGACCTCGGCTATCCGCGACTCCGGATGCTCGACCAGGTAGCGCACAAGCGCCTTCTCGTCTTTGGAAAGCGGCAGGGCGACCGGGAAAGAGTAATCGGCAACGCGGTAAACCTCGTGGTACTCAATACCCGGTGCGTTGCGGATGAAGTCGGCCTCCTTGTCGAAGTCCCGCGAATAGAAGAGCACGGCGAGGTTCGGTCCCACCCGGTCAGGCAGGCTTGCGTTCAGCACGATTTCGCTCACGAACGGCAGCCGGGCAGCGAGCGCATTGGCCAGGCCCAGACCGCTCTTCGCGTTGGCGAGCACCGCGGCCCAAACCCAGTCCCCGCCCAGAAGCGGCGGGACCACCAGCGTCGTCTTGAACCCGCGGATGATGCCGAGCGAGCGCAGCCGCTGCAACCGGTCAGCGTAGTCGGCGGGCTTCAATCCTGCCGCCGTCACCTCTGCGTCGTTCGGGAACCACCCGCGCGCCTCGGCCAGCCTCAACGCCGCAACATCGCCCTTCTCAAGAATCATAGTGCCTCCAGTCCGGATCCGTCGTTCCGCTTCCTTCGGTTTTCGGCCGCAAATGGTGCTTCGTAAGCCCGGCCTGTCCGTAGCGAGGCAAAACCCGAAACTCGAAATCCGAATGACGATTGAAGCCCGGATTCCGAAACCTGCTGTCAGACAGTGGCCAGGCGGCCAGGCTCGAATCCGTCATTCTCCTCCTTTCGAGCTTGATTCGTCATTCGTGCTTCGGAATTCGAGTTTGCCCTAGTATGATCCTCTGCGGGACAGCACCGCACTCGGCGTTCTGAGTATGATCTTCAAGTCCTCCCAGAAGGTCCACTCCTGCACATAGCTCGTGTCCATCTGCACCCGCGAGTCGTAGCTCGTGTCGTTCCGGCCTGAAACCTGCCAGCGGCCGGTCGCGCCCGGCGGTACGCGAAACATCACGAGCGAGTGCTCCTTGTAGTACTTCACCTCATCATCGACAATCGGCCGCGGTCCGACAAAGCTCATCTGCCCGGCCAGGATGTTGAAGAACTGCGGCAGCTCGTCGATGCTGGACCTGCGCAGATACCTGCCGACACGGGTGACGCGCGGGTCGTGAGTCAGCTTGAACTTCTCCTCGAACTCCTGTTTGAACGCCGGGTCGGAGTCGAGCAGGGCGGCGAGCCGCTTGTCCGCGTCGCGGTGCATGGTCCGGAACTTCAGTATCCTGAGCTCGCGCATGTTCCTGCCCAGCCGGCGGTGCCGGTAGAAAACCGGGCCCGGGCTGTCGAGCTTGATGATGATGCTCGTGACAATGTAGACCGGGCTCAGGATGACTACTGCCAGGGCCGAAAGTACCAGGTCCACGACCCGCTTCAGTCTGCGCCCCACGCCGGAAAGCGAGTATGAAGCAATCGGCCGCGGATGCGGCCCGAACAGGTACGTGTTCATCTTGAAAGAAGGCACGCCGATGAAGTCAACGAAGTAGTCGCCGGCAAGCCCGGCCACGATGTGCTCGGTTTTCGGGTTCGAGCTGTCGACGATGATGGTGTCGTACTTGGCGACCTGTCCCCGGTCGTCCGAGTTTGCCTTCAGCCATGCCGGCAGGTCCTCGAGCGTGATGACCTCCATGCACTCAAAGCCCCACCAGCGCAAGAGCCTCGTCTTCGTGAAGTGCAGGTCGGTTACGAGCAGCACGGGCTGGCGGGTGACGTAGCGCAGGCAGAGGCCGATAATCGGGGCGAAGGCGTTCAAATACAGCCAGAGCGCCAGCCAGAACTTGACCGTCACCAACTCGCACCACGGCCAGAGCCCGTGCATAATGCTGTATCCTGCGTAGGTCATGCCGAACGCGGCCTGGGTCCTGAGCGTCAGCCCGAAGTTGGCGCGGGCGGTCGACTCAAACTCGCCGGCAATGTAACTGGCAGCTACGAGTATGACCCAAAGCGCGACGACCGTGGTCAGCGCCACCGACTCCGGGACGAACGTGTTCCGCAGCACGACGATGGCAAACAACAGGAACAGCAGTTCCATGACCACGAGTACGGAACCGTTGTTCCTGAGGCTGATATTCATTTACCGGGTCTCACGGCAGTCTATCAGGAGCCCTCGGCCAGTCAAGCGCGCTCAGCCCACTGCGCGATTCTCAGGGACATGCGGCGGCTATCCGCGGACTGCGCAGACGACGCGGACTCCAGAAGTGAACCACGGATGGACCCGGAAAACGGGGCTGTACCGCGGCAAGTTCGACGTTGGCGCTCCGTGGGACTGCCCCCGTTTTCTGCAGTAGCCGGCCGGTACCTACAACGAGCGTGCGACGCGGGCGCATTGCGTCCGGTGCCCGCCACAGGCTCCGCCATTTTGACCTTTGCATTTTGCATTCTGCAGTTTGAATTGGCGGGCGCAGCCCGCTGCCGCAGCCTCCACTGTTCCTACAGGGGCGAAGCCAACCTCTGCCTCTGATTCGGGCGGTCAATGTACCTCACATTGTTCGCTGGAAAGTGCCGGCCAGCGTATCGTCAACTGTGTCTCAAACTGCGTCACGCGCTGTATCGTCAACTGAATCCCGCGCTGAACCTCAACTTCGACCTAAGCCTCGGTCATTCATTGCGCGCGGCGTTTGGTCTCGCGAAGTACCATTCGTCGTTCATCAGGAAGTACCCGCAGACGTGTCGCGAGCTGTATGGCGAGCTGTGTCGGCGGGTGTGTCGTGAGCTGTGTCCTGAGTTGAACCTCAACCTGAACTTCGGCCTCAACCTCAACCTTAACCTCAACCTGAATTCTCGGTCGTACCCGTCGCTGTTCCGGCAGATGTTCGCGGCGCTGTACGGCGCGATGTTCGCATCGAGCTGCGAGCAGTTGTTCGGCACGACGCGTCTCGTGTTGTCTCTGAACAGGCAGCCGGGGAGGCGGCCCCTGGGCCGTGGAGTGGGCGGCAGAATTGTGGTAGGAAACGGCCTGACCACTACATATAGACGACGTCCGGTACTTCTCTTGTGCCCGCAGGCTAGCCGCGGGGGCAGGCTTCCTCCCGCCCCAAATCGCCATTCCGTCTTCTGCGCCTCTACCTTAACCTCAGCCTTTTCCTTCTGGCTCCGGTCTCTACCTTGACCTTAACCTCAACCTCTTCCCTCTCACCTCGTCACCACGACCTTCTTCACCGACGGGAAGCCCGGCGGTTCAGATGGGAGAACCGGACGAGGTGTCTGAAGAAAGCGCGGGCGGCGTTTGACTCGCCGAGGAGACAGCCCTAGAATTGAGCCATGAGTGACACTGCCGTCAAGGTAACGGTGCGGAACGGCACCGTGACCATCAGGTTCCCTGCCCGGCTGTTGCGGGCAACGCCGCCTCGCAGGCGACAGGCAGAGCAGCGACAGGCGCTGCGAGCGGCGCGCGGCATGTGGAGACGGCGCAAGCTCGACCCGCTCGCCTACCAGCGCGATGTCCGTGGCGAGTGGAACTGACCCCGCAATCAGCTTGACCTACCTGCTCGACACCAACAGCCTCATATACTACTTCCAGGGCGCGCCGGAGATGGACGACGTGTTCCGGCAGATTGAGTCGGGTACTGCTCGGCCGGTCGTCTCAATCATCACTGTGGTTGAACTACTTGGATTCCCTCGCCTGACGCGCGCCGACGAAACGCGGATACGGTCGCTCTTGGCCGGGATCAGCGTGGTGCCGGTAGACGTTAAGGTCGCCGATCGTGCCATTGAACTCAAACGTAGGCACGGGGTCAAGACGCCGGATGCGATAATCGCAGCCACGGCCCTGCTCGAGGATGCCTGCCTTGTCACCCGCGACCAGGCACTGCTCGACCGGATCCCGGAAGTCGAATCACTGAACCCCTTCGCGCCGCGCTAGCGGCATCCCAGTCGGCAGCCCAAGACTCGGGGCGGGCTCTCGCCCGCCCCACTGCTAACTGCTAACTCCTAACTGCTAACTCTGCTTCACCTCATCACCACGACCTTCCGCACGGCTTGCGGCCTGGGGCTTGAGGCGTTCGGCTCTTCACGAACGAAGTTCACGCCGGGACTCAGGGCGCTTGACATCCTCGGCTGCGGCCGATATTCTGTAGCATGACTAAGCTGACCATTGTGCGGAAGCTCACGGATGCCGAGAAGGAACTGCGGCGTATGGAGGTTCAGCTCAAGAAGCACGTGTCGCGCGGACGGAAACGGCCTTTCACCCAGTTACGCGGGCTCTGGAAGGAAGCGCGGGCCATCACCGAAGAAGAAATCAGGAAGGCAGAGATCCGCTATTCAGACGAAGCTCGATGACCTGCGTCATAGACACCCACGCACTCGTCTGGTATCTCACTGACGACAAACGGCTGGGGAAGCGTGCCGCCGAACTGCTGGAGCGAGCCGATGCGCGAATCGTCGTACCAGTCATCGTGCTGGCCGAACTCAAGTACCTGCACCGACGCAGCCGGATATCACTCTCATTCGGCGTCGTACGGACCATCATCGACGCTGACAGCCGATGCATCGTATACCCGGTGACCGGCGAGATCGTGGACCTACTGCCGCTCGACCTTGAAATACACGACGCGATCATTTGCGCCACCGCACTGGCCTGTAGACAGCGATTCGGAGATGAAACGGTGGTGCTGACAAAGGACCGGGCGATCACCGACTCAGGCACGGTCGCGGCGGTCTGGTAGGCTCCGGGTCCTGGCCAGATCATGCTGCGGGGCGGGCTTGCGCCCGCCCCGCTCTCCTTGCGTTCTGATTCCGATCTCTACCTTAGCCT
>DDXO01000124.1 GCA_002347155.1 Caldifarciminota bacterium UBA2258 | reverse complement strand
ATCTACGCATTTTACCGCTACACCAGAAGTTCCAGTTTCCTCTTCCGTCCTCAAGACTGGTAGTTTCGACAGCCCTTTCCCGGTTAAGCCGAGAGCTTTCACCATCGACACGCCAGTCCGCCTGCACACCCTTTACGCCCAGTAAATCCGGACAGCGCTTGCCCCCTACGTATTACCGCGGCTGCTGGCACGTAGTTAGCCGGGGCTTCCTTTGGCAGTACCGTCACCGTTTCGGCAGTTACTCCGAAACGGCATCGCTCCGCCTGTCAGGAGTTTACATCCCGAAAGACTTCATCCTCCACGCGGTGTCGCTGGGTCAGGCTTTCGCCCATTGCCCAAATTTCTAGACTGCTGCCTCCCGTAGGAGTGGGGACCGTATCGCAGTTCCCCTGTGGCCGGTCACGCTCTCACGCCGGCTACCCGTCGTTGCCATGGTGGGCCGTTACCCCGCCATCAAGCTGATAGGACAAGAGCCCGTCCAGAGGCGGCACCTTGCGGCGCCTTTGTTGCTGCGGAGATGCCTCCGCTGCAAAACATGGGGTATTAGCCCACCTTTCGGTGGGTTGTGCCCCTCCTGAGGGATGGTTGCCCTTGTATTGCTCACCCGTTCGCCGCTAGACACACCACTGTATTGCTACAACGATGTATCCCGCCCGACTTGCATGTCTAAGACACACCGCCAGCGCTAGTCCTGAGCCAGGATCAAACCCTCCAAGCAAAAAATCTTAGGGGTCTGTCTGCTCTGATATCTTGAATTAACTAGTTATGGCACAAACCCGAGCACGCTTTGGGTTACATCCGAATTATCAAAGAACGATATGTCTGTGAGTTAGGATACAGGGAAATCGGCTCTTGTCAACAACTCATTTGCGCTGATAGTGACGTGCGTATCTATCGCATCTTCCGAGCGTTAGCCAGCAGGCACGAGTCCCCGCGCATGTCGGTACCAACAGGGGTCGGAAAGCTCCGCCGACAGCCCCTGACGCACGAATGGCAGATACCACCGGTGCTGTCGAGACATCGCAGAACCACCACCGGCAGTAGCGGGGCGAGGCGTAAGCTGAGGCTGGGGTTGAAGTCGAGGTCGAATTTGAGGTGGAGGCTGGCAGTGCTTATGCTTGTGGTCTGAGCTTTGGGATTTGGGGCTTGGAACTCGCGGCCTGTGGCCGCTCGGCCTTGACTCAGCTCTTCTTCGTGTCGGTGGGGGGCTTGGGGCTCTCGGACTTGGCCGACGCCCCGCTGTCGCCGGACGACTTGCGCTTGTAGTCGGTCTCGTAGAAGCCGGAGCCCTTGAATACCAGGCCGCTGCCGCCGGAAATGATCTGCTCCACACATTTCTTCTTGCTGCACTTCGGGCAGTCCTTGATCGGCGGGTCAACGATCCGCTGGAACTCGCTGAAGTAGTGCCCGCACTTCTGGCACTGGTACTCATAGGTGGGCATATCAGAAAGTACTCAAGGGGCCCAGTGGTCGAGTGGTCTGGTGAACCGAACCCGAACTCCGGACCCCTTGAACGTCTGGACTCTATTCGCTAGTATTCGCCGCCGTAGCCGCCGCCCGCGGGCATCGGCGGAGTCTTTTCCTTATCCGGCAGCTCGGTGATGGCGCACTCGGTGGTAAGCATCAGACCGGCCACGCTCGCCGCGTTCTGCAGGGCGACGCGGGCAACCTTGGTCGGGTCGATGACGCCGGCCTCGAACATGTCGACGTACTCGAGCGACTCGCAGTTGAAGCCCATGTTGGGCTTGTCCGACTTGACTCTCTCGAACACGATGGAGCCGTCCACGCCGGCGTTCTCCGCCAGCATCCGGATCGGTTCCTCGAGCGCACGCTTGACGATGGCCGCGCCGACCTTCTCGTCGCCTTCGAGCTTCATCTTCTCAATGGCGGGAATGCAGCGCACCAGGGCGACACCGCCGCCCGGCACCACACCCTCTTCGACCGCGGCCCGCGTCGCGTGCAGCGCATCCTCGACCAGCGCCTTCTTCGCCTTCATCTCGATCTCGGTCGAGGCGCCGACGTTGATGACTGCAACGCCGCCGGCCAGCTTCGCCAGCCGCTCCTGCAGCTTCTCTTTGTCATAGTCGGACTTGGTCTCATCGACCTGCTTCCGAATCTGGTCGATACGGGCGGTGATGTCGGCCTTCTTGCCGGCGCCCTCGACGATGGTCGTGTTCTCTTTGTCAATCACGACGCGCTTGGCCACGCCCAGGTCCGACACCTGCACGTTCTCAAGCTTGATGCCGAGGTCCTCGGAAATCAGCCGGCCGCCGGTCAGCACGCCGATATCCTCAAGCATCGCCCTGCGACGGTCACCGTAGCCCGGGGCCTTCACGGCGCAGGCGCGGAGCGTGCCCTTGATGTGGTTGACGACCAAGGCGGCCAGCGCCTCGCCGTCGACTTCCTCGGCGATGATCAGGATCGGCTTGCCCTTCTGGGCGACCTTCTCGAGCACCGGCAGCAGGTCACGCATCGACGAGACCTTCTTCTCATAGAGCAGGACCAGCGTGTCCTCGAGAATCGCTTCCATCTTCGGATTCTGTGCGGTGGTCGTGCCCGGCTCCAGCGCGAAGTACGGCGACAGGTAACCGCGGTCGAACTGCATACCTTCTACGACCTCGAGCGTCGTCTCGACCGACTTCGCCTCTTCGACCGTGATTACGCCTTCCTTGCCGACCTTCTCCATCGCGTCGGCAATCAGCTTGCCGATTTCCTTGTCGTTGTTGGCGGAGATGGCCGCGACCTGCATGATCTCCTCGCGGCCCGCGGTCTTCTTCGACATCTTCTTCAGCTCGGCCACCGCGGTCTCGACCGCCTGGTCAACGCCGCGCTTCAACGCCATCGAATTGGCGCCGGCGGTGACGTTCTTCAGGCCCTCGCGGTAGATCGCCTCGGCCAGCACCGTCGCGGTGGTGGTGCCGTCGCCNNTCCTTGGCCACGGTCACGCCGTCCTTGGTAATTGTCGGCGCGCCCCACTTCTTGTCGATGATGACATTGTGGCCGCGCGGTCCGAGGGTCACCTTCACCGCGTGCGCCAATTGCTGGGCGCCGCGGAGAATGGCTCGTCTCGCTTCGTCTTCGAATCTCAAATCTTTGGCAGGCATGCTCGCTCCTCCTACTTGCTTTCCTTCTCAATCACCGCGAGCACATCGTCCTCGCGCATGATGAGATGCTCTTCCTCGCCGATGCGTATCTCGTTGCCGGAGTACTTCCCGAACAAGATGGTGTCGCCCTTCTTGACTTCCATCGGGATCCGGTTGCCCTTCTCGTCGATCCGGCCCGGACCGGCGGCAATCACCTTACCCTGCTGGGGCTTCTCTTTGGCGGAATCCGGAATGATGATTCCGCCCTTCTTGACTTCCTCTTCGATGCGCTCGACCAGGATTCTATCCTGTAGCGGTCGTATCTTCATAACTCCTCCTTAAGACGTTGTGAGTTCTGGTTAGAAACCGCAAAACACCACCGGCCAAACATATACCGTACAGCCGCGCGGGGCCAGCCAAAACTAGTTACCTGCCCGTGGCCTAACTCCCGCAATACAGAAACCTTCCATCATTTAGACACCAACCGGACTTCGCAGATTCGCAGACAGAAGACGCGCGAACTCGCCCGCCATTGGCCAGCACGATTAAAACCTTGAATTAACGGAAGTTACGGAAATGGGCGATATCTGAATTGAACAGATGGCCTCCTCCGTGTAAGAGAGGCGCTCTAGCCGACTGAGCTAATCGCCCTTTGTGCGAAGATTATAGGCCGTCGCCCGCGCCTGTCAAATCGGTAGGAACGTCACTAAGAACCGCAGATAACGTGGATTCCCTCAGGGCTGACACCCTGGATCGCACTGT
>DDXO01000104.1 GCA_002347155.1 Caldifarciminota bacterium UBA2258 | reverse complement strand
ATCCGCACCGACGTCTTCAACGTCAGCGCGCCGATAGGGCCGTAGCCGCGGCCCCCTGCGGGGTCCGCAAGTCCGAATTCCGAGTGACGAATGACGAATGACGGACAGGCGAACCCTCGGGGCGAAGCCGGCTGACGGCCGCAACCGGGAGCGAACTGCGGGCGGGGTTCCGCTGCCGAATCCCGCCCGCATCTGAGAAAGGAGTGCAACGTGGCAGGATATCCCGGCTGGTGGGAGTCGTACGTGAAGCAGGTGTGCATCGGGCACGGTGTCTCCGTCATCACCCTCGGCGCGTATCGAACCTATGCTCTGCAGGTCCGGAAGGCGACGAAGCGCGTGCACGGGACAGACCCGGCGCTCGTGGCCGGTTCGCTGATTGAGCGTTACGCCAAGATGGGCTTGAGACGCGAGGTGCTGGCGGCCATCGCGTATGACGTCTTCAACGTGGTCGTGCCGACCGTTGAGTAAGGGAAAACAGGGACAGTCCCACGAAGCGCCAACGTCGAACTTGGCGCGGTACAGTCCCCGTTTTCCCGCGCGGCATCTTCGTTTGACAGCGAGGCAGGGGGCGGTATCATCGGCTTGTTTTCCATGCAATTGTATGAGCTGATCAAGCGCAAGCGCGACAAGGGTCGCCTGAGCGACGAGGAGATCGAGGAACTCGTCTCCGCCTACACGGCGGGCCGGGTGCCGGATTATCAGATGGCCGCGATGCTGATGGCCATCTTCTTCCGGGGAATGACCGGCGAGGAGACCGCGGCTCTGTGCATGGCGATGATGAACTCCGGCGATGTCTTGGATCTGTCCGACATCCCGGGGGCGAAGGTGGATAAGCACTCGACCGGTGGGGTCGGGGACAAGGTGTCGCTTATCGTTGCGCCCTTGGTGGCGGCCTGCGGGGTGAGGGTGCCGATGGTGTCGGGCCGGTCGCTCGGCCATACCGGCGGGACCCTGGACAAGCTTGAGTCGATACCCGGCTTTGCGACCGACCTTTCGGTCACCCAGTTCAGGAAGAACGTGGCGGAAGTCGGGCTGTGCGTGATGGGCCAGACGAAGCGGATGTGCCCGGCTGACCGGAAGCTCTATGCGCTGCGCGACGTGACCGCGACCGTGGATTCAGTCCCGTTGATTGCCGCGAGCATCATGTCGAAGAAGCTGGCCGAGGGCGTGGACGGGCTGGTGCTGGACGTGAAGACCGGGAGCGGCGCGTTCATGAGCCGGACCGCTGATGCGAGGAAGCTCGCCCGGGCCATGATTGCCATCGGCGTGCAACTGGGCAGGAAGTGTGTGGCCCTGGTCACCGATATGTCCGAGCCGCTGGGCGCGGCAGTGGGAAACTCGGTCGAGGTGGTCGAGGCGATTGAGGCGCTGAAGGGGCGGTGGCGGTCTGACCTGGCCGAGGTGACCCTGGCACTGGGCGATGAGATGCTCTTGATGGCCGGCCTGGCGAACAGCCCGGCGCACGCGCGCCGGTTGTTGATGAAGGCGCTGTCCCGCGGGCTGGGTCTGGAGAGGTTCCGGCAGATGGTGAGGGCGCAGGGCGGGGATGAGCGGGTCGTCGATGATTATGGCCGGTTGCCCCAACCCGCTCACCGAATTGCGGTGCGGAGCGCCACCGCCGGTTTTGTGCGCAGCATTGACGCGCTCGGGGTCGGGCTGCTCGGAGTCAGGCTGGGCATCGGCCGGGAGAGTCTTGACGCGCGGGTGGACCACAGCGCCGGTTTCGTGTTCCGGAAGAAGGTGGGGGAGAAGGTAGTCAGGGACGAGGTCATCGCCGAGGTGCAGGGCGCGGACGAGGCCAGAGTGAGGGAGGTCGCGTCGCGCCTGCGTGCGCATGTCGTCGTGGGGCCGGCTGCGCCGCGGGGCAACGGCATGGTCATCGCCCGGCTGGACGACAACAAGAATCACGGCCGCCGTCCGGCGTCGCTCCGCTAGCAGCGGGCCCTGTATCCGAACCAGATGGCCACGAAGACACGGAAACAGAGTGAAACGGACCCACGGCATTCTGCACCCATTCGTTTCGTGTCTTTCGTGGCTTCAATGTCGGTTCATGGCCGGGGCCTGCGGTTTGACTTTGGCCGGTCGGCAAATATACTGGCACAGTCATTCAAGATTGCAGATTGATGATTGCAGATTGATGAGTGCAGATTGAGGATTCCAGATCGCGGATTGCGGAGTCCTGAGTGCAGATTGGAGCGCTGATGGCAAAGAATGAGAACGGCGGCAGGCTGGATACGGTCATCGGGCCGCAGACAAGCGTCCGGGGTGACTTCCACGTCACCGGCGGCGTGCGGCTCGACGGTCAGGTTGAGGGCAGGATGGACGTCAGCGAGACGATCGTCACCGGGCCGAAGGCGCTGCTGAAGGGCGAGCTTCACTGCCGGGCCGCGGTGATTGCCGGCCGGGTTGAGGGCGACATCTATGCGGATGAAGTGGTGGAATTGCAGACCGGGGCCCAGGTGTACGGCAACATAAGGAGCAAAGGGCTGGTCATTCAGCCGGACTGCCTGTTCGAGGGCAATTGCTCGATGGTGGCCGGAGAGGCATCGTAGCAGGTCGCGGACCAGGGAGAGTACAACGTGGAACTGATTCTGACGGGCAGGAAGGCGGTTGTAACCGGGGCGGGTTCCGGGATCGGCCGGGAGATAGCGCTTGCGTTCAGCCGCGCCGGTGCGGCAGTGGCGGTCTGCGACGTCGTGAAAGAGGCGGCGGACAAGGTCGCGGCCGAGATCGCGGGCGCAGGCGGGCAGGCGCGGGCCTATGCAATCGACGTATCCGACTTCGCAGCAGTTCAGCAGCTCTGCGAGCAGGTTACAGCGGATCTGGACGGCATTGACATCCTCGTGAACAACGCCGGCATCACGCGTGACAACCTGCTGCTGCGCATGAGCGAGGAGGAGTTTGACCGGGTAGTCGCGGTGAACCTGAAGGGCACGTTCAACTTCACCAAAGCCTGTTTCCGCGGAATGATGAAGAGCCGCTGGGGACGCATCATCAATATCGCATCCATCATCGGCCAGATGGGGAACGCCGGACAGGCCAACTATGCGGCGGCCAAGGCAGGCATTGTGGGCTTCACCAAGTCCGCGGCCAGGGAGCTGGCGTCACGCAACATAACTGTCAACGCGGTTGCTCCGGGCTACATCGCGACCGCGATGACGGAGAAGCTGGACGCGGCCGCGCGCGACGCCTACATTGCGGCCATTCCCCTCAAACGGGCCGGAACGCCGGAAGACGTAGCGAACGTCTGTCTGTTTCTGGCTTCGGAGCAGGCCGGCTACATCACCGGGCAGGTAGTAAGAGTCGACGGCGGGCTGCTGATGTAGTCGTCCGCAGCGGGCGGCGAAGGGGATGCTTTTCGCATCCCCCTCGCGGTTACCTGTGGCTCGTCCTGCCGGCTATGGCTGGTGCCAGCCGCACTGGGTGCAGCTCACTGAGCTCCGCTCGCACATGATACCGTCAGTCGGGCAGGGCTGGGGCGCCGGGACGCTGTCTGGCTGAGGTACGCTCCAACTGTGTACCGCACCGCCCTGGACGGTGTGAGCATACGTCCCGACCACCTTGTCTGCTGTGTGGCAATTCGGGCACTGGATGATCGGCATTTCCGCCTCCATTCTCGGCTGCCGATTGCACGCGGCAGCGGCGTTTTCATCCTCTTCGGCCGGCGAGGCCCTGCACGCCACCTGCCGAGGTGCTGCGCGCGGGCGGTGTGTCGCGCCTTCCGATTCAGTAGAGTACCTCGCCAACTGTCAGTGTCAAGAGATGACGCGGCGACGCCGGCCCGGCGTCGGCTTGACACCGGGCATACTCGTTCTATCCTTGCAGTGGGGAAACCGCCTGTGGATACATCGATTCCGCTGCAGAGTCTCCGGCAGCGCCTGGCCGAGGCAACCGCCGACGCCGAGCGCCTGGCCGCATTGATCGAGTACGGCAAGCGGACCAGAGAAGCGCCGCCGCCTGAGGCGGAGGGATACCTGACCGAGGCCGTCGAGCTCGCGCGGAAGGTCGGGACTCCCGAAGACCTGGCGCGGGCCAGCGTTCATGCCAGCGAGTTCTACCGCAACAAGAGAGACATGAGACGCAGTCTCGATTACGCCAGCCTCGTCCAGCAGGCGGCCGACGCTTCCGGGGACCCGATGCATCGCGGGCAGTATCTGTACCTTGTCGGTCGCATCAACGAGGAGCGGGGGAACTACAACCGCGCCCGCGAGTGCTACGAGGACTGCCTCGCGGCATGGCGCGAGGCTGGAAACAAAAGGGCAGTGGTGGCGGCGGTTAATCAGCTCGGCAGTCTGGCGGTTATCCAGGGAAAGGTGGCTCAGGCGCTGCAGTGCTATCAGGAGTGCCTCAAGCTGGACGAAGAGCTTGGCGATGTCGCCCGCGTGACGACGCACCAGTACAACATCGGTTTGACGCTTGCGAAGATGGGACGCTGGGAGGACGCGTTTGAGTGTTACTACCGCGCCATCGCCCTTGCCGAGCAGCACCAGATGCCCTGGCTGCGGGCGTCGGTGCTGGACTCGCTCGGCGAGCTCTTCCTCGAACGCGACAAGGCGACCAAGGCCATCGATATCTTCAAGCTGGTGCTGGAGGCAGTTGACCGGGGCGAGGCATCGGTGACCACGAAGACTGATGCGATGGCCAACCTCGGCCTGGCCCACCACCGGCTCGGTGAATTCGCCCGGGCCGCGCAGGTCTACGGCGAGGCCCTGAAGCTGGCCGAGAAGTCCGGCGACCGCCGGACTACGGCCGTCGTGCTGTGGCGTATGGCCGAGCTGGCACTGAACCAGGGGCAGCTCGACCTGTGCAGAGAACAGGTCGAGCGTTCGGCTGCCATCGCCCGCGAACTCGGGCTGCCCTGCGAGGAAGCCCAGGCGCTCCGAGTCATGGCCCTCCAGTACGCAGCCTCCGGCGATGGCACCAAGGCACGCGAGTGCTTCGAACGAGCCCTGGCTCTGCTCCATGACCTGGAGGAGAGCTCGGACATGGCCCGGGTACGGTTTCACTATGGCCGATACCTGCTTGAGCAGGGCGAGCGCGACGCAGCGGTGGACCACCTGAAGTCCGCCGCCCGGTCATTCCGCCGGCTCGGCATTGTTGCGGGAGCACAGGCAGTGGACCGTCTGCTGTTCCAGCAGGAGATGGGGGTCGACCGCGACATGGCGCTCCTGCAAGGGATATCCGGCCTTGTGACACTCGGCTACGAGCCCCGGGTGCTGCTGGAGCGGGCAATCGGGCTGTTGCTCGAAGCGCTCAGATTCGACGGCGCGGCTGTGGTTGCTCAAGGTCGACCGATGCTGATGACGGGCAGAGTGGACATGAAGCAGGTCCCGTCAGGGATTGAGCGCGACGAGCTTGTCAGTAACGACCGGATACTGAGCTGGGCTGTGCGGCACCAGGGGAGACTGCTCGGCCGCATTAACCTGGAGAGAACTGCGCCGGCAGCGGCTGAGTACAACCCGGTGGTGCTCGATACCGTGGCCAACCTGCTGTCAGCCTCGATGTACCGTCTGGCTGAGCTCTCCGCCGGCGAAGCGGCGGAGGAGCCGCCGTGTGTCGGACTTCGGTACAAGGGTGTGGTCGGCCGGAACCGGCGAATTGTCGATGTGCTGAGCACAGTCTGTACCGTGGCCAGCAAGGGCGTTCCCGTGCTCATCCGCGGGGAGAGCGGCACCGGCAAGGAACTCGTGGCGCGTGCGCTTCACGATTCAGGGGCACGGGCGGACAAGCCGTTTGTGGCCGTCAACTGCGCGGCGGTGCCGGACAACCTGCTTGAGGCCGAGTTCTTCGGCATTGAAAAAGGGACGGCGACCGGCGTGGCTGCGCACAAGGGCAAGTTTGAGGTCGCCAACGGAGGGACTATCTTTCTCGACGAGATTGGCGATATGAGTCCATCTTTGCAGTCGAAGCTCCTCCGGGTGCTGCAGGAAAAGACCTTTGAGCGAGTCGGCGGCCATGTGCCCATCAGTGTCGACGTCAGGGTCGTGGCCGCAACCAACCAGCCGGTCGCCGAGCTGATGGCGCAGAAGAGGTTCCGGGAAGACCTCTACTACCGGCTCAACACCGTGGAACTGGCGCTGCCGTCTCTCGACGAAAGGCCGGAAGACATCCCGGACCTGGTGCGCCACTTCGTCCGCAGCAGCAATCAGGAATTCGGGCGCAATGTGGCCGACGTAAGCCCGGAGGCGATGTCACAGCTCACGAAGCACAACTGGCCGGGCAATATCCGTGAGCTGCAGCACGTGGTCGAACGTTCCGTGCTGCTGACACGTGGTGACACGATTCAGCTCGGCGATCTTCCGCCCGGCCTGCAGCCGCAGAAGCGGACTGAGTCGGCGCCGGCCGACCTCAGGGTCGTACGGCACGAAGCCCAGGAAAAGGCCGCGGCCGAGGTCGAGCGCTCGGCCATAGTAGACTGCCTGGAGAAGGCCGCATGGAACGTCGAGCACGCGGCGGAGCTGGCGGGCTACAGCCGCGCCCAGTTCTACCGGCTGATGCAGAAGTACGCCATCGCAAGACCACAGCGCTAGTCAGGCACTCTCTGCGCAGAACGGCCACTCCGTTCGCTCTTGACATTGTGCCCGCCGGTTGATAGAACTGAACCGTGCTACAGGCCCCGTCGCCAGCAGGCGCCTCCCAGAATCCGCGCGTACGGCTCAAGCTCCTTACGTTCAATGTCCACAATCTGGGCCGCGCCGACAATGCCGATGACCGGACTTACCGGGTGAAGCTCGACTACCTGGCCGACGTGCTGACGCGACTCGACCCGGACGTGGCGGTGATTGATGAGGTGCGCGAGTCCGAGAGCTTCGACGAACTGGCCGACCGGCTGGGTACCTGTCCCTACCGTTTTCTCGGTGACGCGCCTTCGGCAAACCGCAGAATCCAGACCGGAATCCTATCCAGGCTGCCGATTCTTGAGCAGGGTCAGTGGCGCGAATTCCCGGCGGCACTGCCCGGACACGAGGGCGGCACGCTGCGGCTGGCGTTCCGGAGGGCAATGCCCTGGACGCGGCTTGAGTTGCCGAACGGTGAGACGCTGCTGGTTGTGGCCGTCCACCTCAAGTCGCGGCGGGCAGCGGCAGAGGAGATAGCGGAGACAGAGCCGCCGCGGCGGCGCCGTCTGCTCGGCCGCGCCCTTTCCAATCTGATCCGTATCACCGAGGCGGCAGGCCTCCGGTGTCTGCTCGATGAGGCGATGGACCGAAGAACGGCTGACCACTATGCAGTCATGGGCGATTTCAACGATGCCCCCGGCTCCACCGCGCTCAGCCTGGTGATGGGGCTGGAAGATGAAGAGGGGAGTGAGTTGCAGCAGAGTGAGGAGCGCCGGCTGTTCCAGGTGCTGTGGCGCATCCCTCTGGAACGCGCTTTCTCGTACGTCGGGCGCGGACAGCGGCATCTGTTCGACCACGTCCTGGTGAGCCAGCGGCTTTCTCTTGGTCAGGTTGCCGCCGGGGTCGAGAGCCAGTTGCTCGAGGCCGAGCGCAGGCAGCACCGCGACCACGCGGAGGGCTATCCACGTTCCGACCATGCCCCGGTCTGGGCGACGTTCGAACTGGCCGTTTGAATCGGGACCATCATGGCTATTGACACGTCCGATACACGCGGTGATAATAGCCAACTGATTGAGACACAAAAGGAGCGATTGATGCGCAAAGCACTCGTACTGACCGTCATGTTCGTGGTCGCGGTCACCTTCCTTGTTTCCTGCAAGAAGCGGCAGGACGTGGAGAAGGACAAGGCCGCGGTGCGGGCCCTGGTTGAGTCGGACACGACCCACTTCAGTTCAGGTACCGCGGGCGACTCATCCGAGAACAGCCTGGCTACAGACGACACCACCATGGGTATCTGGTGGCGCGGGCCGCAAACGCACGACTCGGCCCCGGTGGTCGATGTCGAGGTCGTCGGTGACTCGGCCCGGGTTTCCTGGCACCAGCACAACTACGGCGAGATATACCACTGGGTGAAGATAGCCACTGATACGGCGGTCAAGTGGACCAAGCCGCTGCAGGAAGCCGTGCAGATAAACGGCGTGTACATGCGTGACGGCAAGGACACGGATGCAGACCGGGGATGGAAGCTGAAGAAAGTATCGCTTGCGTTCGGCGAGTCCGAGACAACGAACACGGTGCGAATCGACTCCTTGCGGATTCACAGCTCGCTCCGCGACATCCTGATTACGGGCTCGCTCGATACCTACTACTGGGTCGATAGCCTGGTCACCTTCACGCCCGGCGAGCAACTGACCATGACTCTCTACACCAACGCCACGGACGGCTATGCGTGGCTGCACGCGTTCTGGGGCATCCTCTTCGTCAGACTGCCGTTCGAGGACCAGGGCGATGGCGTCTACACCGGGACATGGAACGCGCAGATTATACCGGGGCTCAGGTTCGCCATCTTCGACCTGATGACCAAGAGCACGCTGATGAACCACGACGCGCCCTACGACTACAACGGCTGGCTTCTGCCCTACAGGATACAGACAGCGAAGTAGACCGGTTCGAACGTACTCAGCACGGGAGCGGCGTCTTGCCGCTCCCGACCGTCTAGTCCTGCGGTCTCGCATGGCTCGCAGCCTCGCAAGTCGCGGGAGGGGCAACAGGGTGAGCAGTCTCCGCAGCTATCCTCCAGAGAGATCGCCGGATTGCGTTCCGAACAACCGAGCGGGCAGTCTGCCCCGCTACTTTCCCAACTGCTTCCCGAGCGATTTTCAGAGCTATCCAAGGAGCAGTCTCGACAACCGCCGTCCCGGCAGTTTTCCGGGTAGCGCGCCAGATAGCCCGCCGAGTAGCTGACCGAACAGCAGTTCAGGTAGTTCTCCAGGCTCCTCTCCGGATAGCGGGTGGAGCAATCTCCCGAATTGCTTTCCGGGCAGCGCGGAGAACAGCCTCCAGAACAGCCGGGGAGGCGGGATAGGGGAGATACGAAAAGAGAGAATAGTGAATTGAGAATAGAGAAGTTAGGACTTCTCCGGTCCGAAAATCGACGGGACTTATACTAAACTGGAGGACGGGTTTCAGCGGCCGTAGACTCGATTAGGGGCGAAGGCTAGGGCTGAATTGCGAGCGTGTAGCCGGCGTTGTCGTCCATGTCCAGTTCGACGTACAACTGATTCGGGTTCACGGTCACGCTCAGCAGCGCCGTGTCGGGCAGCGTTGTCGAGTTCAGGTCGAAGGAGAACTCGGCCTGTTCGCCGACTTCTATTGGGTTCCTTCGGACCGCTTGCGCGAGGGAATCGCCCTCTGCCCCGAGTACTGCCCAGGTCGGATACGGCCTCCGCAGTCCTGACCTGACCGGCGTGGCCCTTGTCCCGTGGTTTGTCACCCACGCTCGGATAGACCTGTTCTCGCTCACAAATCGCACGCTGTCCACTCTCATGTCCGGGCGCTCGGGGGAGCTCACTTCGTGTATGAATACGGGTCTGACGTCTAGAGACATGCGCAGCCACCCATCATCCGCGACCCGCGGTGTGAAGGCGGGCGTCGTGCTGGAGTAGGCCAGCGATTCAGCGGCAAGTTGGTCTGTCCGAACAGGCAGTTTCACCTTGATGCTGTGCTTCACATCGCCATCTGCCCAGCACACCCACGTCCGCCTCAGCGTCGCCGGGTCCTCAAACTCATACATCCGCATGTGATTGTCCACCATCGTGTCGTCCGCCATCACCCGTCGTTTGAACCGTTTGCCGGTCAGCGTGCTAGTCACTTGACTGAATGCGAAACGGCCCGCACGTGGATAGATGGTGTCGTCGAACAGGCACCATGAACCATAGTATTGCTTGCCGCACGACATCCACCAGCAGATCCGGTCATAAGTGCCGCCGGGCAAACCCGCCTGAGCCATGGTCGAAATCATCGCTTCGCAGTTACCATTGGCGTTCTGCTCCTCCGTTACCGCGTCTACCATGCCATAGTCGGCCTCCGTGTCCCACAGCTCGGACCAATCGCCGTTCCCCCGCATGATTGTGCGCAGCGTCTCTGCATATACAGCGAACGCGTCCGGGTCAAAGAACACGCCCACCTGTGGAGTCTGATACGGATGGGCCGAGATCACATCCCAGAAATGCGACGAGGCAATCGCATACATCCTATGGAGCCAGTCCCTGCCGCGCACTGTCTTCCAAGCGTCGTTGTAGTTTTCCACCCCGCCCAGTTCGCCAACGACTATCCGGTCGTTCTCGTGTCCATCGTGAGCTCGAATCGTGTTCGCTGCCAACGAACAGAGTTGAACGTATAGGGAGCATCGGTACGTCCAGCTGGTGTCCAAGCTGTCGTAGTAACGGCTCGGCGACCGCCACCAACCGGTATAGCCGTGCCAGTTCTGAGGGCCGTCGTAGAACGAGTCGCAGCCCTCATTCGGTTCGTTCCAGATGCTCCATGCGTGTACCTTGTCAGCGGGACGGTTGGCGCTCTCCCCATGTGTCAGAAGCGTATCCAGATAGCGCACCCAGAAGTTGGGCCCTGTATCCATGTGCATCGGGGGCGCGAACACAGATGTATCGACGACGGCATTCGAGTCAATGATGTAGGTCTGGATCCGCGAGCTAGCCCACTTCGGGGTGCCGATCAACACGGGGACCGGCTCAATGCCGGCGTCGTCCACCATATTCGTGATACTGCTGTCAAACTTGCTGAAGTTGAACTGCGTGGAGTCCATCTGAATCGTGTCCCAGCGCACATAGAATGTGCCCCATTTGGCTCCGGAGACCCTCATGCTGTCACTCCACTTGTTCCAGTACCTATGTGAGTCCGGAAGGAAGCACGTTGCGCCCCAGATGGTTGAATCCACGGCGTCGTGAAGCCCGCAGACGCGCAGCGCCAAGTCGGCAGTATCCGGCATCGAGCTGCCAGTCGCAACCGCCTTGCCATATCCGTATGGGTTCCTTGGGTCGTAAGCGAACGAAATCGGTGCGCGAGTCGTCGGACGAGACACCGAGATCTTGCAGGTCCGGTTCCGGACAGGCTTGTGCAGCGGGTCCGGCAACAGCGGTACGTTCATCCAGTACCAGCATCGTGTTGCATGCCAACCTTCGCGGTGTGCGATCCGGTGTCCTGTTGCCGAGTCCTCGACCAGTATGTTGAACTTTGATGTGTCAATCGTGTCTCCAACCCAGAAGCTGACCTGTGTGATGCTGTCGAGCGTGTTGCGGACGTATTGAGAGACGCCGTCACGCCCGCTCGTCAGAATTCCGATACAGCCGCGATAGGGAACTACGGAGTACGCTTTGGTGAGCGCGGTCGCTATTCCCGCTACCCAAACTATGAGGCCAAGCACTCCTCTCATCACCTACGTCCTTGCTTTGCGGCCAAGACTGCTATCACGCCACACCATGCATGCAGGCGACGCGTGTACCGTTTCGCGCCTCCGGAACGACAGCCCCTGCGACAATGCAGATTTCCGCAAAGAGGATGCGCGTGTGGACGCCGCACCCCATCCATCGACAGGCAGCCTTCGGTGAAAACTGGGTCTTCTCGCAGACCATTCCAGGGGGGGGCTCTCCCAAGTCAATCAGCCTTGCGTTCGGCAAGGAACGAATTCGGCAGCGGCCAGTCTGCCTGCCGGGGCACTGTCTTCCGGAACAGGCCGATGAACTTGACGTAGCAGGACTGGCCTACGGCCTTCTCGTTGGCAACGACGTGGATGGTGAGTTGCAGGCCGTTGAGGTTCGGAACGATGCGGGCCCTGAGATGCGGGACATCATAGTGGCGACCATGCCGATGTCCCCAGCCTTTGGTGCAGCAGATGAGTGCATCGTCTTCGAATTGCACGTTGCCGGCCGGATAGACGCAGGGGTCGGTCTGAACAACGTAGTGGTTGCGCAGATAGAAAGGAACAATGCACAACCTGCCGCCCGGCCTCAGCACCCGACCCGCTTCTCGGATGACTCGCATGTCGGAATCGCCTTCGAAGTGCTCGAACGAGCAGTGCATAGCCATCTTCGTGGCGAATCCGTCTGCGACAGGCATGCTGGCGGCGTCCCCGCCGATCATGTTGCCGTGGACCCCGGAGGGATACGTGAGGTCCTGTCGGTAGACCGTGCAGCCGTAGAGGTCATGGTAGATCTCTGGCGTGGGTGAATCCGAAGCAGCAATGTCGACATACACGTCTTGGGGCGACAACTCGAGTAGCTGTGCGGCGAGGTAGTGCTCTAGGGTCTTCTCCGGCAGCCGTCCGATGTCCGTGCCACAATAGTCCGGGTACCGGTCATAGCAGGCACGGGCCAAGTAGCTTCGCAGATCAGACATATCGATGTTGTAGTCGACCACCTCAAATCTAGCTGCCTTCAGATCCTGCACGACGTCGACCTGGATTGTTGGGTCCATGTCGACACGCGTTTTGGCTTTCGGATCGCGAACTGCATCGTAGTAGCGGTTCCAGAACAGCGCCTGTCGGACCTTCCGCATGCCATAGCGGACGGCCTTGTCCGGATGTCGGATTGCCCTACGGATCTGTCTGCCTGACTTGGTCATCACTGCCTTTCTTTTGATAGCCACGTGCCGACGGTCGTCGTTCCGCATCGTTTAGCGCGCCGGCAACCAATGTCATCTGCAGCTTGGCGTCGCCATATCTGACGCCCGAGGTTAGAATACCGCCACTCTGGGTTCAGTCAAGGCGTGGTCTGCCTCGCTGCCGGGCCCGTCTTGACGGTAAGAGGTGCGGGGCTATACTCAGAAGGATGAAAGGCGTGGCCGCTCGGTCATACTGGCTACCAACCGGTGAGGCCGGCATGGTATTCGTTGGCCGTTCGTGAGGAATCTGCTTCTGATCGACGGTCATTCGGTCATCTACCGGAGTTTCTTCGCGTTCATCCGCAATCCACTTCGCAACTCCAAGGGTTTCAACACGTCTGCAGTCTATGGGTTTGCGCAGACCTTGAAGAGGCTGCTCTGTGAGCTGAAACCCGACTACTGCGCGGTAGTGTACGACGCGCCGGGACGCACGTTCCGGGACGAGAAGTTCAGCGAGTACAAGATTCAGCGTCCGCCCGCGCCGGAGGAACTGCCGCCTCAGATACCGATCGTGAAGGAGTTGGTGAGGGCATGGGGAATCTCGAGTTTCGAGGTGCCCGGAGTCGAGGCAGATGACGTCCTTGCGACGCTGGCACGGAGGATGGCGAGGCCTGGGTTGAACGTGACCATCGTCACGTCGGACAAGGACCTGCTGCAGCTTGTCGGCAGTGGCCTTACAGTGTATGACCCGTGGAAAGAGAAGCGATACGAGCCAGATGATGTGAGAGAGAAACTCGGTGTGGAGCCGAGACTTGTGCCTGACCTGCTGGCGTTGGCCGGAGACAGCTCGGACAACATCCCCGGAGTGCCCGAAGTCGGACCCAAACGAGCAAGGGAGATACTGGCGCGATGGGGTTCTCTGAAAGAGGCACTGACTCAAGACGAACGCGTGCGCGAGCACGCCGCGGTCGCTCGGCTGAGCCTGGAATTGGCGCAGGTCAGAGCTGACGTCGACATGGCCGTAGACCTTGAAAGCTTGACGCCACGTTCGCCGGATACGGCAGCTTTGCAGGCGATCTTCACGGAGATGGACTTCCGGGGACTGGCCGCCGAGGTCGCGCCACGTGGGCAGGTTGAGGTTGAGGTTAAGGTTGAGCTGAATACGAGTTCGCTCGGGAGAACGGGGAGGTTCGGGCTTTGTCTGGAACCGGGTAAGGGTCTGTGGGTGAGCAGCGAGGCTGGAGCCGTCGCGCTGGTCGAAGACCTTGGTATCCAGAGGGCCGTGCTGTCTGCCCCGGTATTGCTCAAGGTCGGGTTCGACCTGAAGGAGCAGGTGAAGGCGGTGCATCAGGCAGGCCTGGACACCGCAGGGCCGTTCTTTGATGTCGGCGTGGCCGCGTGGCTGTCTGACCCGAATCGGCGCAGCTTCACGCCCGAAGAAGTAACACTGCAGGTGCTCGGCAGCCACGTGGCTCCGCTGTCCTGCCAGGCCCGTGCGGCTCATGCGTTGACCGTATACAAGGCGCTCGAACCGCAGTTACTGGCCATGGGGCTCAGCAGAGTGGCAACCGAGCTTGAGATGCCGCTGGTACCGATACTGGCTGCGATGGAGGAGCGAGGCATCAAGGTGGACATAGCGGGACTGAGTCGGCTTGAGGCTCAGTTGATGACTGACCTGAAGGCGATAGAGCGCCACGTGTACCAATTGGCCGGGCACGAGTTTAACATCGGCTCGCCGAAGCAGCTCGGAGTCGTGTTGTTCGAGGAGCTGAAGCTGGCGCGCGGGAAGCGGACCAAGACGGGATATTCGACCAGCGTGGACGTCCTGAATGAGCTGGCGCCGAAGCACGAGGTCGTGCGGGAGGTACTGAAGTACCGTGAGCTGACCAAGCTGTGCAATACCTATCTTGAGCCGTTGCGGCTCGCCGCGCGCGAAAAGACACACCGCGTTCACGCCACGTTCAACCAGACCGGTACCGCGACCGGCCGGCTCTCGTCGTCCGACCCGAACCTCCAGAACATCCCGATACGGACAGAACTCGGCAAGCAGATACGCAGTGCATTCATCGCCGAGCACGGCAGCGTACTGATTTCGGTGGACTACTCCCAGATCGAGCTGCGGGTGCTCGCACACCTATCCGGTGACGAGCAACTTGCCGAGGCATTCCAGCGGGGAGAGGACATCCACGCCCGGACTGCTGCCGCCATCCTGAACAAGGAAATCTGCGATGTGAAACCCGAGGACCGACGGCTGGCCAAGGTTGTGAACTACGGCCTTGTCTATGGAATGGGTGACTACGGCCTCTCATCCCGGGCCGATATCCCCATCGAGCAAGCGCGCGCGTTCCTTGATGAGTATATGGCCAGGTTCTCGGGCGTGGCCAAATGGCGAGAGAAGACGATCGAAGAGGGGAAGCAGAACGGCTACGTGCGGACCATTTCGGGTCGGGTCAGACCGACGCCCGGCATATCTGATCGAAATCGGGCCGTGGCTGAGGCGACGAAGCGGTACGCTCTGAATGCACCGGTTCAAGGTTCGGCCGCCGACATCATCAAGAGCGCGATGCTGCGACTGGAGGAGTGCCTGGATGCGGAATCCGGAACCGGCATGATACTGCAGGTGCATGATGAATTGGTGTTTGAAGTCCCCGAAGCGAAGCAGGAAGAAGCACGCGATGTCATCCGGCACGAGATGGAGCATGCCTGGAAGCTGGACGTACCGCTGGTGGCCGAGACCGGAGTGGGACGGAATTGGGGAGAAGCGCACTGACCGGAGAAGGGCGAATTCGGAAATCAGAAGCTAGATGCTAGAGTGCAGAAGGCTGTGTACCGCTGTCTCGACTTGTGTTTCGGCTACTCGGCGCGAGTCAGCGTACCTGCGGACAAAGCCCCGGGCCTCGAATATTCGTGTTCATCCGTGTTCATCTGTGGTTCGCAACTTCTCGTCTTCAACTATGAAATCTGGTCTCTGGATTCTGGACTCTAAACTATCCTGTTCCTTGAACAACTCCGTAGTCTGTGGATAGGTCTCCGGTGAAGCGACGGGTGATGTTCTGTTTCGGGACCAGGCCCGAGGCGATCAAGCTGGCGCCGGTTATCCAAGAGCTTGCTCGCTATCCCAGGGAGTTCCAGCCGGTTGTGCTCGTGACGGCCCAGCACCGTCACATGTTGGACCAGGTGCTGCGCGTGTTCGACATCAAGCCTGACTACGACCTGGACCTGATGAAGCAGGGCCAGTCTCTTGCCGATGTGACTGCTGGCGTTCTGCGCGGAGTCGAGCAGGTGCTGCAACGGACCTCGCCGCATATTGTGATAGTGCAAGGGGACACTACGAGTGCGTTCGCCGCAGCGCTGGCAGCGTTCTATCAGCAAGTACCGGTTGGACACGTTGAGGCCGGGCTCAGGACTGGTGACAAGTACTCGCCCTTTCCGGAGGAGATGAACAGGCGTCTCGTCAGCGCTCTTGCTGATTTGCACTTCGCGCCGACCCTTGCGGCAAAGGAGAACCTGCTCAGCGAGGGTGTATCTCGGCGGTCAGTTCACGTGACCGGGAACACGGTCGTGGATGCTCTCAAATCTGCGCGTCTGAGCAAAGCGAAGTGCCGTCTGCCTGTGCTGGACGACATCGAGTCGAAGCAGCGTGTTGTTCTGGTAACAGCACACCGGAGAGAGAGCTTCGGGCAGGGCTTCGAGCACATCTGCCGAGCTCTGAAGACATTGGTTGCGAGGAACTCGAACATCGATGTTGTCTACCCGGTCCACCTCAATCCGAACGTCAGGAGGCCTGTGCGCTCCATTCTGAGGGGCGTGGCGAGAGTGCATCTGGTTGAACCACTGGAGTACCTGCCGTTTGTCAGGCTCATGGAGCGGTCATATCTGATTCTGACCGACTCGGGCGGCATCCAGGAAGAAGCGCCGGCCTTGGGCAAGCCTGTGTTGGTGATGCGGGACGTGACCGAGCGGCCCGAGGCGGTAGAGGCCGGGACCGCGGCGTTGGTGGGCACGGATCCCGATGTGATAGTCCAAGCGGCTGAGAGACTGTTGCGTTCTGATGATGTCTATCGAAAGATGGCGCGAGCACGGAGTCCCTTCGGCGACGGCCGTGCGTCAACCCGCATCGGAGCAGTTCTTCGCCGGTTCCTTCTGTTCCCCGAAGACCGACATACAACTGCCAAGACGCCAAGCAGACGCAGGACAATGCCATCCGGGCCCTCTTTGTGACTTGGTGTCTTGGCGGTGAATTCCGATCTCGGTTCCTGGGCTGTCCGTAGCGAATTGACTTTGCCCATTGATTTCCTAGACTTCCACCGTGAATAGAGTAGTCAAGTATCTCAGCGTCATCCTCAAGTGGCGCCGTCTAATATTCTGGAATGCCCTGACACTGACGGTCATTGCCGTCGTGGTTAGCTTCATACTTCCTCATCGGTACACTGCCACCGCCCAACTCCTTCCTCCCAGCGACGAAGGTGACATATTCGGTCTCACCAGTCTGCTCGGGGGCGGAGCGGGTGGCAGCCTGAGCAAGCTGAGGTCCGGCCTTATGGGTGCGTCGACCGGTTCGGACTTGATGATCGGCATCTTGAGCAGCCGGACCGTGATGGGGCACGTAGCCGAAGGGTGCAGCATCGCCAACTACTACGGCATCCGCAAGCCCAGTCCTGAGAAGTCGGTGCGACAGCTCAAGGACATGACCAAGTTCGCAGCCGCCGATGACGGTATCGTCAGGATTTCGGTGGAGGCCAAGACCCGGGAGCTGGCGGCGCGGGTCGCCAACACATACGTAGCCGAACTCGACAGCTTCCTACGATACTCCAACATCAGCCGCGGCCGCAACATGCGCGTTTTCATAGAGAAGCGCCTGGCCCAGATTGACACAAGCCTCGCAGTCGCGGGTGAGTCGCTGAGGGCGTTCCAGGAAATCCACAAGGTAGCTTCCGTGGAGGACGAAACCAAGGCGGCCATAGACGCCTATGCCAAGATGAGGTCCGAGCTGAGTCTGCAAGAGGCGGAGTACGAGGCTGCGCGGTCCGGCGCAAGCGACGACAATCCGTATGTTGACAACCTTCGTCGCCAGATAGCCGCGACACGCAACGAGCTCCGCAAGCTTGAGTGGGGCAGCGGAACCAGCGGTTTTGGGGTCGGCTTCGGCGTGTCATTCCAGCACCTGCCGGCGGTTGCGGCCGAGTTCGCACGCAAATACCTTGACTTCAAGATCCAGCAGGAAGCCTATGCGACGCTGTATCAGCAGTATGAATATGCGAAGATACTAGAAGCACGCGACGCACCGACTCTTACGGTTCTGGATTATGCTGTCCCGCCCGAGCGTCGCAGTTCCCCTCGTCGAGCCATCATTGTGGGGGTGGTTTTCCTGTTCAGCCTGGCCGCTGGGACTGTGTTTGCCTTTGTAGCAGAGTACTTCTGGTTTGTCAAGGCTGCTCGACCGGAGGAGTACCAGGGCTGGCGCGGCTTGGCAGGCGAGTTGTCGGCAGTCATCCGCTTCCGGCGCGCCCGCCGTCGGCGGCCCTGATTCAGACCGAATGAACAGGGAGGTCCGGCTTGGCCGAGACCACCGATGGTCGGTCAGCAGACGAGTTGCCAGGAGTACGGCCTACTTGGCGCTCGCAGACGTCGCCGGGAAGGCGATGGCGTTCTTCTACTACGTGCTGGCGGCACGCCACCTTGGAGTCGAGAGGTATGGCGTCCTGTCGTTCGCGCTCGCGTTCGCTACCATGCTGGGTGTTCTGACGGATCTCGGCTTGGGCACGATCGCCACCCGTGAGATCGCGCGCGACGGCATGCAGGCGCGATCGCAGGTGGGCGGCGCACTGACGATAAGGCTCATAGCTTCGATCGTCGTGATCGCTGTGATAGCCGGCTTGGCGAGTGTCCTCAGGTATCCAGCCACGACAGTCCGAGTTGTATACATCTGCAGCATATCCGTGCTTATCAATGCGGTTACCTCACTGCTGTGCAACGTCTTCCAGGGTTTCGAGAGGATGGAGCTGCTCGCCCTCAACAGGTTCTCGCAGACTGCAGTTCTGGTTGTCGGCGCGTTCTTGCTCTTGCACTGGCCACCTGCACCGGAGCGTTACGCGCTTCTCTACGTCGTGGCCGGCGCGGCGTCAGTCGTCGTGGGAGGCATCAATGCAGCGCCCGTGCTGAGGCGTCTGAAGCTAGATTTCGATTTCGTCCACTGGCGAGAGCTCCTCCGGACCTCGACACCTGTGGGACTGGCCGCTGTGTTTACAGTGTTCTACTACTGGGTTGGCACTACCCTGCTGTCCAAGATGTCCGGGGACTCCGCCGTGGGCAATTACAGCGCTGCGTTCAGGTTGGCCACCGCCCTTGTCTTCGTTGGGTTGGCGTTCTCAGGAGCCGTCTTCCCGCTGTTTTCGCGTCTGTTCGCTAGCGATTCCGATCGGCTGTCCCGGGCTCTTGAAATGGGAAGCAGGTACATGGTATGGATTACGCTTCCAGTAGCGGCCTTCGGCGCCGTGTTCGCCGGACCGGCCGTACTGCTTCTGTATGGTCGTGGGTACCAAGGCGCACCTGAGGCGCTACGCGTGCTGGTTTGGTGGGCGGCCTGTGCCTCCTTCAATTCCCTCTTCAGCAACTACCTCATTTCTGTGCGGCGAGCCAAGGCGATCACAGTACAGACCGGCACATCGCTTGCGGTCTGCATCGTGCTTGCCGTCGTGTTGATACCGGGTCTAGGAGCCACGGGTGCAGCGGTAGCGCTTCTTGCGTCCGAAGCCGTCGGTTTCTGCTATCTGGTGAGCCTGTTGCTGCGGTCCGTGGACGGCGCTCGAATGAGGAGCGTCGCCGTGAACGCTGCGCGCGTCGCGCTGGCGCTTGGCTTGGCCGTGGTTCTGTCTGCTGCGGTTGCCAAGTGGAATGTGGTTCTTGGACTGGGCGTGGGCCTGGCAGCCTACTGCGTATTGCTGGTTGTCGTCGGGGCAGTCGGGAAGGACGACATGCGAGCATTGGGGTCGTTGTTGGGTCGATTTAGTGAGTAACGTTTCGGCCAAACCTATCTTGACTGACATCAATGCTGTACCTCCATGCCTTTCCTATTCCGCCACGGGCGTGCATCGCTACTCGCTGTGTCCCGTGGCATCGTGTCGGGCCGGCGGTTTGCGTGAAAAGGTCGATGCTCGTGCCGATGCTTGAGTGCCTCGCACCGTCCGGGCCGGTAGAATGGGCCAGGCGAGTCGGCTGGTTCATAGGACTGGAGTGTCTGTGTGTTGCGTGCTTCGCGGTACTGCTGGCTGTGGGACAGCCTCGACTAGCCGCGGCTGTTCTCGCGGGGCCGTTTCAGCTCCTGGCGTGGTGCGTAATAGCTGGCAGCGAGTATGCCGTGCTTCTGGCTTTCGCGGCCTTGGCGCCGTTGATCTCAGCTGAGCTGCTGCCCTACGCCTACTATGCATATGTTCTTGTTCCGAGCACAATCGGCCTGCTGGTACTGCTGCGCGCGTTTGGTGGTGTGCAAGGGACTTCGCCCACCTCGGGACAGATAAGGACATCTGAACGGGACTCACTGCTTTTACTCTCGATATGGGCCATCGCATCAGGAGTCATTGCGACCGTTCGGGGCTGGGGTAACCATGACCTGTCAATGAGCACTCTTCTGGTCGTTGAGATAATGGCTTTGGTCTACTTCTTCGCCGTCGTCCCTCGTTCCCCTCGTGACATCCGCGTTCTCTTGTACGTGATGCTCGTGGCAATGACCGTAGTAGCGGCGTGGGTTCCGACGGCCTCCCTATCATCAGGTGACATCAGCGGTAAGGTAGTAGTAGCGCCGTTCGGGGAGGCCAACCTCAATATCGTCGCATGCGGCTTGGCCATGGCGGGTGCTGCCAGTCTGGGAATGGCAGCGAGGGCAGCGCGTACATGGCCCAAACTGCTGCTCTATGGCTCCGTTCTTGTATCCGTTGTGGCGCTGGTCGTGACCAGGTCTCGCGGCGCTTGGCTCGGATTCGGTGTCGCCTTCTTGTATGTCTTGGTGAGCACCCGCTCGAAGGGCCTTCTCATCTTGGCGGTTGCGATGGCGCTCGCGTTAGTATCGTCAGATCTAACGCGGGGCTTCCTAGTGTCACGCGCGGCTCAGACTACAAGCAAGGACCCTTCGATGCTTGGCCGCGTCGTTCTGTGGTACTCCGCCTGGCGAGCAGCGCAGGCCAACTGGTTGTTCGGAGTCGGTATGGAGAACTTCCGGTACGTCAAGCACCTCTACGGATATCCGCTGCCGTTCTCATTGTCGAGGCCATTCAACGCCCACAACCTGTACCTGGAGCTACTGGCCGACCTCGGCGTGGTGGGTTTCGGAGCCTTCTTCTTCCTGTTCTCGAGGGCCGTGTTGAGCTCTTGGCGGGCGGTCCGCAGTGCTGCGAATTCCGATCTCGGGTTGGCTCTGACAGCCGGTCTCATTGCATGCGCCGGGCACGGTCTGTTTGAAAGCGTCATGTTCAACCCCGGCATCTTTGCGCTGTTGGGTATCTTCATGGGACTGGGGTTGTGCGTCCATCGCCTCACTACGGATGCGGCGTCCGAGTCAGCAAGCCGGACTAGTGGCCGTACTCCAAAGGCGACTGGCAGCGTCGACGTGGGCTGAGATTCTCGTCCAGATCAGAAAGGTCGATAAGGCTATGCCAACCCAGCAGCGATTTCGTAGATGGTTCGGGCTGTTCGTTCCCACGAGAAAAGGGCGGCTCTCCTGAGGCCGTTCTCGCTGAGTTTTGCCGCAAGGTCGTTGTTGTCGAGCAATACGCGCATTTTGTCAGACATGTCCGGCACGGAGTGCGGGTCGAACAGAACGGCTGCATCTCCTGTTACTTCCGGCAGGCTCGACACGGAGCTGCAGGCAACGGGTGCTCCGTGTAACATGGCCTCGAGCACGGGCAGGCCGAATCCCTCGTAGATAGAGGGACAGACAAACAAGCGGCAGTGCTGATACAGACTCGACAACTGGGGCTCAGACACGCTGTGGTGGAGGACGACGCGCGACTGGAGCCGCAACTTGCCGACTGTGCGTTCGAGACGGCCGAGTTGGTGGTCACTGGCACTGCCGACGAGAACGAGCTTCAGGTCTCGCTCCGCTCGGAGCATCCCGAACGCGTGGATCAAGCGTATTACGTTCTTATGCGGTGCTTGGCTGCCGACGTAGAGCACAAAGGGAACAAACTGCTTGGCATAGTCCGCTTCGGCGTTGGAGGGGAGTATTCCTGGTCCGCAGTACCCTATCGCCGTCTGCCGTCGTGGCAGCAGATTCAAAGCGGCGAAGTCGTCAAGCGTGCTGCGGGAGTCAGTGACGACCCGGTCGGCGAAGCGCAGCGTCTGGAGTCCGGCCCAGAGCGACACCTTCTCAGTCATCGGGTTCAGTTCGCGTACCTGTAGGGGGGTTAGGTCATGAACGACAGCTATCGTTGGCAGCGGAACCGAAACTGGGACGGCTGGCGTCAGGCAAAGCAGAGCATCGTAGCTTCCCTTGCAGTACGCGCGAAGTCGCGTCAGAACCCAGGCAAGTCGCCGGATGCGGAACCGAACGTTCTCCGGGATAGCAATGACTCGTCCGCACTCAGAGAAGAGTCTCGGATTCGGCGTGAGAATGGTGAGCTGGCAGTGAATCGCCAGGTGAGGGACAATCCTGCGGATGTAAAGCGAGATGCCCGTGTTGGCACGAGCATCGAACGGGGCACTTACAAGCATCCTCATCGCTGACAGCAATTGTACACACCGTGTTGTGCTTCGCAAGGCCGCGGCTGTCTGGTTGTGGATAGAGGCATATGCTCCCACAGGGCGCAGCTAGGAGCTGGTTCGTATGGCGCGGGTCTAGCTGATGGTCAATTGCGGCTTCCGGTCCTTCGGGCGTGAGTAGCAGTAAGCAGGTCAACGAGGACGGTCTCGACTGCGGCGACGTTGCGAGGGGCATCATAGCGTTCGACGACATATGCTCGTGCGTTCTCGGAAAGGCGCTGGTGCATCTGTTCGTCAGTGAGCAGACCTACTACCGCTTTGGCCAGCGCATCCGGATTGCGTTCGGGCACGAGGATGCCAGCTTGACCGTTCGGCACGAATTCCGGGATCGACCCCGAGAGCGTCGATACAATCGGAGTCCCACAAGCCATGCTTTGGATATTCACCATCCCCGCCTGTTCGGCCCATCGTTTGGTTGTTACGGAGGGCGAGACCGTCACCCGTGCGGCGCGGAAATAGGGCGGAAGCGCCCGGTTTTCGATGGTGCCGAGTACGTTGATGGAAGACGCCAGCCGGTGTTTGTCCGCGAACCGTCTGATCTCCGTGGCCAGCGGGCCCTCTCCAACGATGGATAACCGCGCGTCGGCCAGAGACCTCTTCACTTGCAGGAAAGCGTTCAGCAGGTCTTGGATGCCCTTGTCTCTAACCAGCCGACCAACGAACAGCAGGCCGTTCGGGCCCATGTCAGGCTCACGGCCACTACGCCGAGGAGAGAAGTGGTCGAGGTCGACGCCCCACGTTGCATAGAGTATGTTCCGGATTCGCTCTGGCGGAACACCTGAAGCCAGAAGATTGCGTCTGGCTCCTTGGTTAAGCGCGAAGAAGAGAATGGCTTTAGAGCCGTAGGCCTTGGCCAGCCAGCGTACAGCGGGAATAATGAGGCCATCCAATCTGATTCCGAGCCGGGTAACGTCTGAGAACTTCGTCTCAACTGGGATGTTCTCGTAGATTGGGGAGTAGAACGGAACCCGCAACAGCCTCGAAGTTACCAAAGCACCAAGGACGATCGGCAGTTGGGTCGGGAAATCAAAGGGCTCGCCGCCCTGAACCAGAGCCGGCCTGATTCGGCTGACCTTCAGCAGAAGATCTATGAGACCATGGAATTGCACGGCGCGGGGGCCGAGGTCCCTCGGGGGCAGGTCAGGTGCACGGTGACGGTAGAAGTGCCAGACCTCGAAACGCCGGAAGTGCCTCAGTTCGTTGTGGAAATCGGACCTCACGACGTGAGTGAGGATGGCCAACCGCTGTTTGGTTGAGATGACAGGCATGTTTGTGCGCACGCATGATAGCCGCGTCGTACCGCGTGTCAATTCCGTCTCGGGTGACGCTTGACCGCCAGAGTGTATGCACTAAACTGCCACGGCGTGTCCATCGAGCACTGCATTGCCTTGGACTGCGGCCCGCCGCGGTCCGGTTGGCTGGCGAAGGCCGTCGTGTTGCGTCTCCTCAGGGATGACTATCGTGTACGTCAGAACTTGTTGATCTATGCGCATTGGCATTGACGCCGCCCCGTTCGCCTTCGAGCAGACGGGAATAGGTCGGTACCTGGGCAGTATGCTCGAGGAGATGCAGGCCTTGGACGCGTCCATTGAGTATCTGCTTTATTCTCCGTTGCCGGTGACACTGCCCATGCGCCACGGCAATTGGACGGAGCGTGTCGTGCGCAGCGGGTTCTCACAGCGACCTAGTCTGTGGGCGCAGATCGTCTTGCCATCCCTCTTGGCTTCGGACATGGTAGACGCCTTCTGGGCTCAGCCGACGAACCTGCCGATATCACTCAAGCGGCGGTGTCTTCGGGTGCTTACGATACATGACCTCGTTTCGCACGTGCGGCCCGAAAGTATGCGCTTCCGAACGTGGTTGCGCATGCGCGCGATGTTGGGGCCGGTCGCACGGGCGGCCGACGAGGTCATTGCCGACTCTCGTGCTACCGCCATCAAGGCGCATCAGTATCTTGGCATAAGGCACGACCGCATGCACGTTGTGTACGCCGGGACGCCGGCATGGTGCCGGCCCGTGCCGCCTGGCGAAGCCCGAGCGCTGCTAGCAGAGGAAGTGGGACTTACGCAGGAGTATGTGCTGTGTGTGAGCACGATCGAGCCGAGAAAGGACCATCTCACGCTTCTCCAAGTCATGGAACTCGTGCCGCACGCGCCTCTTCTGGTACTTGTTGGAGGCGAGGGGTGGAGATGCAAACACATCTTGGCGGCGATCAGGACCCACGAGAAAGCGGGCAGGGTCAGGTATCTTGGTCGAGTGGGCGACAGGCTGCTACCCGCCCTGTATTCGGCAGCAAAGCTCTCCGTGTATCCGTCACTCTACGAGGGGTTCGGATTGCCCGTGCTCGAGTCAATGGCGTGCGGATGTCCGGTTCTCAGTAGTGATTCATCCAGCCTCCCGGAGGTGGGAGGAGATGCGGCGCGCTACTTCAGGGTTGGCCATGCCGCGTCCCTTTCTTCCGAGCTCCGGCGGCTCGTCAGCAATGACTCGGAGCTTGCAGAGATGTCGGTGGCCGGCTTCGCCCGAGCAACCGAGTTTAGCTTTCGCCGAGCCGCCGAGAAATTGCTGGATGTCATTCGAGGCGGCGTGGCTCGGCTGCGCCAGCCGCGGTCCTGAGCGGGCCGGGTCGCGGGTTCGCGCGCTGAGTAGTCCAGTGATCGTGTCCACCGGCCGCTAATTGACCCAGTGTGCATTCTGGCGTATGATGGCCGCAGTGAACGATGGTTCTCTAGGTTGTCTGAGCTGGCCGAGAGCGAGGAGTAGTGCGTCAGCGGATTGCGATTGACGCGCGCAGAATGGCAAGGCGCGAAGTCGAAGGTGTTGGCCACTACGTACGTCAGCTGGCCGCGCGGATGCCAGCACTTGCTCCGGAGTTTGAGTTCCTGCTGCTTACCAATCGGCCGCTCGGTGAAGACAAGGTTCCCAGCGGGTGCAGGCAGGTTTTTCTCGGAAGAGCCGTGGCAGAAGGCAGTGCTCAGGCCAAGGCGTATTCTCCTCTATGGATGAACTTCATCGTCCCTGGCTACCTTGCGCGCGAGAAGGTCGCCCTCTTCCACGGAACGAACTTTGCCCTGCCTGCCCTGGGGTGCGGTCGCTACGTCGTTACTATTCACGACCTAGCTTTCGTCCGGGTACCGGCAGCGTTCTCATTGCTTCATCGGACATATTTGCGTTCACTGGTATGGCTGGGCGTTCGGCGTGCAGATCACGTTATCGTAGGGTCCGTAGCTGCAAGGAACGATCTGGTCGAACTGGGTGGGGGAGATTCGTGTCCGCTGAGCGTTATCCATCACGGGATCGACGAGTGCTACGCGCCTTCCGATGACATTCCGTACCTGACCTGTGTTCGAGAGCAGCTTGGGCTGCCCTCACGGTACATTCTGCACGTCGGCGTCATGGAGGCAAGGAAGAGCATAGAGACCCTGTTGAAGGCGGGCGTACCCCTTATCCGCGATGGGATCGTTGATGGCATTGTCTTGGCGGGACGCGATGGGCCAGGGTCGGACTTGGTGCGCAGGACAGCCGCCGAGTCGACCGTGAGCAGCAAGATACACTTCTTGAGGTATGTGCCGCAGCAGCTGATGCGTGGGTTGTACAATCTCGCACGTGTGGTCGTCTACCCGTCGAGGTTCGAGGGTTTCGGTTTGCCTGTTCTTGAGGCAATGGCTTGCGGAACTCCGGTCGTAGCTTCAGACGCCTCATCGCTACCTGAGGTCGCAGGGGGGGCGGCTCTCCTGTTTCCGGCTGCCGATGTCACTGCGCTTGAGAGCGCATTGCGGCGTCTGCTGGGAGATGCCAGACTGCGTGCTGACCTTCGGCTGCGGGGGTTTGCTCGCGTTGCCGATTTTTCCTGGGCCAGGTCCGCTGCCCAGCACATAGAGGTCTATCGCCGTGTCCTTGGGTAAGGAGAGCAACACGCGTCGGTACGCAACGTCGATGGACTGCATGACGAGGCCTCATGACTGATCTCACAACCGTGCTACTGGTGTGGATCCCGCTGGCGCTCGTGGTGTACAACTGGTTCTTGTTCCCTGTCATGCTGGTGATTGCGGTCAAGCTGAGGCGGCCCAATCCCCCGCCTAGCAGTGACGGCGCGCTTCCGCGGGTGTCGGTCGTCATCGCGGCCTGGAATGAGGAGTTGTGCATCGGCGACAAGATCAGGAACTGCCTTGCCTTTGACTATCCTCCTGAACTCCTTGAGTTCATTGTCGGGACAGACGCAGTCACCGATAGGACCAACGAGATTGTCCTGTCGTTCGAGGACAAGCGGGTTCGACTATGGACGACTGACGAGAGACTGGGCAAGTCCGAGGTCCTCAACCGGTTGATGCCTCTGACGACCGGCGACCTGGTGCTGTTTACGGACGCTGACGTGCTGATGTCGGTCGACGCCCTCCGAATCGCGGTCCAGAGTTTCCGTGATCAGAAAGTCGGTGTGTTGCTGTTCCACTACGAGCGATGCAACGAGAATGGCCATGCGGCGGAGGGAGCGTGGGACCGATACGAGAATTGGTTGAAACGTCTTGAAGGTGAGCTTGGAGCCGCGGTCGGGGTCTATGGATGGGCAATGATGTTGCGCCGGTCGCTCTGCCAGCCCATTCCACCCGAGACCATACTCGACGACTGGGTACTGGGAACCCGGCCGTTTCGGTGGGGCTACTCTGCTGTGTACGAACCCCGAGCGCATACGTGGACCAAGGCAGAGACGGCGGGAGTGGAGTTCATGCGCAAGACCCGCAACAGCCGGGGTCACATACAGGCATTCTTTATGATGCCTGACGTGTTCCTCCCCAAATACGGGGTCAAGTCCTGGGTGCTGTTTTCGCACAAGTTCCTGCGATGGGTGACGCCGTTCCTGATGATGGCCGTCCTCGTTGGCAGCGCTGCAGGTTGGCACGTGCCGTTCTTTCGTGTTGCTTTCTTGCTCCAGCTAATAGTCTACATAACCACGCCACTGGTACTGGTGGCACGTGGCTTCCTACGTGTGTTTCTGTTCCCGCAATACTACGTCTGGGCAAACGTAGCCGCGTTTACAGGCTACTGGCAGTATTTCTTTGGGCGGAGGCCAGCGTACAACTGGCTCCGGACGGCCAGAAGTTGAACTTCAGAGCGCCCGGGGAGATGCGTGAGGTGTTCTCTGCCGCGACTGCGGATGGGAGGTAGCTCATGTTTGGGTCTCGCAATACGGCATTTGGTGTCCTGATTCTCCTTGCCATTGCCGGCTGTGCCTGGGCCGATCTGGACCTGGCTGGCGACAAGCTCGTCCTCGACGCGGCAGTCTGGACGAATGGCCATGCGTGGAGAGCGGAAGAAGGCGGCCTCACCCACAACGAATTCGCAGTCGAGCGCGTCGTGGCGCCGGTCGGACTTACCGGGCGACTTGGTCAGGTTGCGTCGATGCGGTTGAGCGCCGACGTTGGCACGGGCTCCGCCTGGGACCTATACGCGGACTTACGCTGGCCGAGCGGATTCTACTTGCGCGCTGGCCAGTTCTTGCTGCCGCTTGGGTTTGAGGCATTGACGGATCCCAGGGAGCAGCCTCTGGTCAACAGCTCGCTTCTCGCGGGATACGCCGCTCCCGCAGGCGCGCGCGACATCGGGGCAACGAGTGGGTTCGAGAACCACCTCTTGTCGATTGCAGGTGCGGTGGTCAACGGCGCGGGGGCAAACAACAGAGACTACGATCAACGCAAGGACGTATGTGGGCGTGTAGTCCTGAGACCTCTGTCGACCGTGGATGGTGCCTTTGCTCTGCGTGCCTACTACCGGGGACCCGACGCGTCAGACACGGCGTGGCTGACAGCGGCGGTCGAGGCCTTTCTGGTCCGCGGCCCGCTGGAGGTTCAGGCCGAGTTTCAGAATCGCTACAGCAGTGATGTGCGTAACAACGCTGCGTATCTACAGGCCGTTTGGAGCATTGGGCAGTTGCAGCCAGTCGCTCGGCTCGATCTGGTCATGCCCCAAGGGAGTCGTTCTGACTGGATGATCACGGGGGGGCTGAACCTGCAATCCGTCCCTGAACACTTGAAGGTCATGCTCGATTGCACGTACCGTCGGAATTACAAGGCCAATTGGAGTGTCTTCGGTTTCCTTTTTCGCCTCCAAGCCGCGATCTAGTCAGTTAGGTGCAGACTTCCAGATAGATGGTACAGATAGCCATCCAGCGACGCTCTGCCGTGGAGGCCCGAGCACTCCGTCTCACTGCCGTCGCACTCGCGGGCACAGGCGCTCTCGATCAGTGAACACCGGGACAAGCAGAATCTGGGATACGGTCTACTTTCTGGTTCTGGGCTTCGTTCTCATCGCGTCGGTTGGTTTGAGCGTTGCTTCACTTGTTTACGGGGACAACAAAGTGCTCATTCAGAGCGACGGGAAGGACTACTACATATGGGCAAGGTCCATACTCCTTGACCGTGACATTGACTTCCGTAACGACTATCAGGTGATGTACGCACCAGATTCTACCCCGCCGGATGCCGCGGTGCGGACACCGGCGGGGTACGTCGTCAACAAGTTCCCGATGGGCATGGCAATTCTGGAGATGCCCGGCCTTATGCTCGGTCACTTCGTTGCGCGCTACGTGACGCATTCCCCGACCGACGGCGTGTCGCTACCTTACCAGGTGGCCGTGGCCTGGTCTTTGCTCGGCTTGTACTTTGCCTCCTTCATTCTCTTCTACCAGGCTATGCTCCGTCTTGGCGTCGCACGAGTGTGGGCATTCGGTTTCTGCCTGACGGCTCTGCTCGGCACAAACCTAATTCACTACGTGGCAAAGGAAATGACGATGGTGCATGCGGCCGGCGTTGCCGTGTTCAACATACTCCTGTTCCTCATAGTTAGGTGGGTCGGCGCCGATGAGCGGATTCGTGTCGTCCACGGGTTGTTGTTGGGGGGCCTCCTAGGTTTGCTGTTCCTGGTACGGAACACGAGCGTATTGTTGGTGCCGGTCTTGGCCGCGGTCGTCTGGGCCCGAAGCCGGATCAGATTCAGCGAGTTGATGCCAGTGCTCGCGGGCGCGGTGTTGATTGCCTCCGTCCAAGCTGTAAGTCTCTGGTTTCTCTGGGGTCGACTCCGTTTCTCAGGCTACGTCAGTGAGTCGTTCACGTCCGGCGTGTCGGGGATAGTCAGCACACTGATGTCGGCGCGACACGGCCTTCTCGCCTATCATCCATGGTATGCCATCCTGCTTCTGCTGTCGGCCTATGGTGTCGTGCGAATGCCCCGGGTGAGATTGGTTTGTGCTGCGGCGCTCGCGTCCTTCCTGCTGATGGCCATCGCCAACGGGACCTGGTGGTGCTGGTGGTTCGGCCATAGCTTCGGAAACCGCGCCTTCATCGAGACCCTACCTTCCTTGTCAATTGCCGCTGCGCTGGTTGTCTCCAACCTGAATCTTGGGAGATGCGCGGCGGTCGTGCTCGCCACACTAGTGGTTGTCGTTGTGCTGGTGAATCTGAACCTATGGGTAGGGTATCTGCTGCAGGCCTATTCGCCCGATGGCGGCCACACTATCGCTCAGGCCTATCTGTGGTTGCTGTCACGCAGCCCGGCGTCGCTGATCCGGCATCTGGCTCAGTGACCGGGACTGGCCTCGATTTGAGCCTTGATAGTCAGAAGCTCTCGTTTGAGCCAGAGGAGGGTCTGGCGGTGGTCGGCGGAGGCGGACTCGGATGGCTGGGAAGACATCTTGGCGAGTTGGCGGCGGGCGCCGGCTACCGTGAGTTTCTCGGTGCGGACGAGGTGTTTGATGAGCTGCAGGCGCTCAAGCTGGGCTTCGTTGTAGATGCGGCGGCCGGCGGAGTTGCGGATGGGCTTGATATCGAATTCCTTTTCCCAGTAGCGGAGGATGTGGGGCTCGATGCCGAGCTTCCGGCAGAGCTCGGTCACCAGGTAATGCTTGCCGCTTCTCACTTTCAGATTTCCTGGCGCGGGCTGCGATGCAATAGCCGTGCCATGCTGTCGCGAGGGGAGACGTCTTCGTACAGCATTCTGTAGACTTCTTCGGTAATCGGCATCTCGACCCGCTGGCTGCCGGCGAGGGCTCGCGCCGAGCGTACCGTCGTAGCGCCCTCGGCAACGCCGACCTGCGACGCGAGCGCAGCGTCAGGGGTCTGGCCGCGACCGATGGCCACACCGAGTGTGTGGTTGCGCGAGTGGTCTGAGAAGGCTGTCACAATCAGGTCGCCCATGCCGGATAGGCCGGCAAAGGTCATAGGGTTGGCGTTGAACGCGAGTCCCAGTCTGGTGATTTCAGCCAGCCCTCGTGTCAGCAGCGCTGCCTTGGCATTGATGCCGAGGCCGATGCCGTCGGCGACACCTGCCGCAATGGCAATGACGTTCTTCAGGGCAGCGCCCAGTTCTACTCCAACAACATCGCCGTGGGAGTAGACCCTGAGGTTGCCGCCGGTGAACGTGTCCCTGACTGCTGCCGCGGCGTTGTCATTGACGGACGCCGCCACCAGAGAGGTCGGGTCACCAAGGGCTACGTCGCAGGGAATGCCCGGTCCTGCCAGCACGACGACCGGAAGTCCAGGCATGGCATCGCTGATTGTGACTGAGAGCCGCTTCAGGGTCTTCGGCTCGATGCCCTTGGTGACGGTCACCAGTGCCTGAGGTTTCGGCTTGAGCGCCCTGACTTGTTGGACCACGCCGGCCAGCGTGTCGGACGGCACGGCGAACACGATTGTCTGCGCGCCGGCGACAGCCTTGCCGAGGTCATTGGTCACAGTCACTGCCTCAGGCACTTCCACGTTCCCGGGCAGGTCGGGGTGGTGCCGCGTTACGGTGAGTCGGTCGATGCTGGCCTGGCTGAACTCCCAGAGCGAGACTTCATGTCCGTTCGCGGCCAAGCGGATTCCCAGCGCGAGCGCCCAACGACCGGCTCCGACGAAGGCTATCTTCATGCTTTTCCGAATATCTTGAGCCAAAGCCCGAGGCGTGGTTCGGTTCCGGCAGCGAGGCGTTTGATGTTCGATGTGTGCCGTACAATGATGACCATAGCCACGCCGAGAGAGAACACCAACAGGGTTGTGTTTCCCTTGTAGAGAAGCGCCGTCAGCAGAGGCAGCGCAACTGACATCGCCAGGGACGATGCGGATATGAAGCCAGTCACGAGGACTACCAGGACGAATATCCCGAACGCGACAAAGAGGCTGCGCGGGCAAAGGAAGGCGGTGACGCCGATGGTAGTCGCCACACCCTTGCCTCCGTTGAACCTGAGCCAGGGGCAGAAGACATGGCCGAGTATTGCTCCGATACCGACCAACGGAGGCACCAGGCCGAGGCCTCCGGAGAGTGCGGTCGGGACCAGTCCCTTGGCGGCGTCGAGCAGCAGAACCGGGACCGCCCAGGCCCAGCCGATTGTCCGTTGGACATTGGTGAAGCCGATGTTGCCGGAGCCGTGCTGGCGGATGTCGATATTCTTCAGTTTCCCCGCGATGAAGCCGAACGGAATGGAGCCGAAGGTGACACCGACAAGTATCGACCAGATGCCTACGAGCATTGGACAGAACGTTTGGAGGGCGCGGAAACACCGGGCGTGGTCGGAGTCAGCGTCATCGAGTCCAAGATAGCCGCCGACTGCCTGATGTCAAGCAACTGCGGTTGTTGACAGCAGCCTGGCATGGTAATATGGTTTTACCGAAAGGCACGATTTGAGCGGCTCAGAACCACGCGACCCAGTGGATCCGGAAGAGAAGTTCCCGCCATCGTCGTCTCCGCCGAAGCTTGTCTTCGAGCCGGATGCGCGACAGGCGTCGCGTATCGCTCGGGTGCGGACATACACGCTGCTGGCGACCGTCGGCCTGATGGTCGTCGCTCTGGTGCTCATTCTCTCTTACCGGCCCCCGCCCGTGAAACTGACCAGTCCAGAACCGCCCAGGGACGCTGGCTATGCATCCGACAGCGCTGTTGAGTCCGGTCGTCCCATGCCCGGTCAACCTGCGTCGGTGTCCCGCAAGGTCACAGCGGTTGGTCTCGCACGGGCAGATGTTGCCGCAATCGACGCGCTTCTGAACGCTGCAGCGGAGAAGTGGGGCCGCGCTCGCGCTTTGTCGTCGCAGGGAGCCGTGACTCCTGACAGTGCTCAGGACGCGGCCGAGCAACTGCGCAAAGCCGCCACTCTTGCTGACAGCGCACGGCAAGACATCAGGCTGGCGCAGCAGCAGGCCGAGCGGATTCGCGCGGCGGCCCGCGATGCGGATTCACGCTACGCCTTCCGTCTCAGCGTCTTGTACTCGGCGATGAGCCGGTACTTGGAGTCGATGGCCGACGATGCCGAAGACCGCCACGCTTACTACGCCAAGTTGGGGGCCGCGGTCGAAGCCCAGCTACGCCTGGATGGGGCCGAGTACGAGATACAGCAGAACGTGGCGGTGAGCTACCTCCGTAAGTCCGAAGACAGGCAGAAGAGCATACGGCGACTCGCGGAACAGATGCGAGAGGCCCTGCGCAACATCGAGAATGCCGGACGTTAGACACGCACGCCGCGTGCTGGTCATGTCGCTCAGATGCGTCCTTGCGCTTGCCGTGCTGGGTCTGCTTGCCGGGTGCCGGATGCCGACCACTGTCTACGGTCGGCTGGTACTGAAGCCCGGAGAGAGTGGCGACGTTCGGCTCGCCCGAGTTGAGCTGCATGACAGCATTGCCTGGGATTCGGCTCCGTTGTACGAGGTGAGTCCCGATACCGGCGGCCTCTTCTACCGGGTGTCATTCGAGTTTCCCGTGGTTGCGCCCGGACCGTACTACGTGCTGGCGTGGCAGGACCGGGACGGGGACGGCAGAGTGAGCGATGGTGACCTGACCGGCGTCTGCGGCGACTCACACCGGCCCGGCTGGCCGGGAGAGCCGGTGATTGTCTACGCGCGGTGGACGGTCGATGCTGGAGACATCGAGATGGCAACGTATCGGGTACTCGAGGTCCATGCAACGGGTGCCAGGTCGCAGGCGGGCGACACCACGACGTTCACGTACAGCTTCAACCATGATGTTCGCCTGAACTCTCTGGCCATTGCCTTCCCGGGCCAGCCAGTGCTGCCCGACCCCGGCGCACCTGGGGACAAGGTTGCCGATTCTACCTACCTTTCCGGCGGCTGGAGCATGGACGGTCAGATGCCGAGCGGGCTGCACCAGCTTGAGTTTCGCGGCATCTTCCGGGACTCCAGTTTCATGCTCAGGGCGGCGGTCCGAGTCGACTAGTCACTCCGTTAGCCTGTGATCCCCAGTGTACAGGACTCAATGGGCTTGACTCTCACGCTGCAGCTCATATGATTTGGAGCAATGGATCTCGTTGACATCTTAGCAGTCAAAAACGAGAAGAGAATACTGCTCGTTGTGCTCGATGGGCTGGGCGGCCTGCCGCGCAAGGGCAAGACTGAACTTGAGGCCGCGTCGATTCCCAACCTCAACAAGCTGACGCTCAAGGCCGGGCTCGGGCTGCTGACGCCGGTCGACGTCGGTATCACGCCGGGCTCGGGTCCTGCCCATCTCGCGTTGTTCGGCTACGACCCGCTCAGATATGACGTAGGCCGTGGCGTACTCGAGGCGCTCGGCATCGGTCTTCACCCCGAGCCTTCGGACCTCTGTGCCCGGGCTAACTTCGCCACGCTCGCCGGGAATGGTACCCTTAAGGACCGCAGGGCCGGCAGGATTCCGACCGAGCTCTGTGCAGAACTGTGTGCGAAACTGCAAGCCGCGATTCCGACGATGGAAGACACGAGCGTCGTCGTCAGGCCGGGCATCGGCCACCGGTTCGTCGTGGTGTTCCAGGGACCGGGCCTGGTGGGCGGACTGACCGACTCGGACCCGCAACAGGATGGACTGAAACCGCTCGTCGTTGCCTCAGACGATCCCGGTGCGGCCAAGTCGGCGCGTCTTGCCAACCGCTTCATCGAGCTCGCGGCCGCGGTTCTCAAAGACCAGGGCAGTGCCAACTTCGTGCTGCTGCGCGGCCTTGCCCGGCCACCGTCCATTCCCTCAATGCGCGACCGGTTCAAGCTTACGCCGGCCTGCGTTGCAGCCTACCCGATGTACCGGGGACTGGCCAGGCTGGTGGGCATGGATGTGCTTGAGACCGGCAGCACCTGGGACACGGAATTGGAGACCCTGCGCAAGCACTGGGACGGCGGGTACGACTTCTTCTTCCTGCACCTTAAAGAGACCGACAAGGCCGGCGAGGACGGCAACTTCGACGCCAAGCAGGAACTCATCGAGCAGTTCGACGATGAGGTGCTCCCGCAATTGCAGGTGTTGAAGCCGGATGTTCTATGTATCACAGGGGACCATTCCACGCCCGCGTTAAAGGCCGGTCATTCCTGGCATGAAGTACCCGTGCTGCTGGCTTCGCCCTACGTGCGCCCATCAGATACCCGCGAGGAGTTCGGTGAGCGGGCTTGTTGCCGGGGAGCAATCGGCCGGGTCGATTCGGTAAAGCTCATGAATCTGCTGCTGGCTAACTCGTTGAAGTTGAAGAAATTTGGAGCATAAGTGGCAAAACGTCGCGCGATAATCTCAGTCTGGGACAAGACCGGTGTGGTCGATCTGGGCAGGGCTCTGGCTGCTGCCGCGTACGAAATTCTCTCCACGTCGAAGACCGCAGCCATGATTCGCGAAGCCGGCATCCCGGTCACCGAGATTGCCGACTACACCGGCTCGCCCGAGATACTCGGCGGCCGGGTCAAGACCCTGCATCCCAGGATTGCGGGCGGTATCCTCACGACGCGCAAAGACAATACGGTCGAGCCCATCGACATCGTGGTCTGCAACCTCTACGCCTTCGAAGACGGCCTTGCACGGGGCGCGAATCACGACGAACTGGTGGAGCTCATCGATATCGGCGGCGTGACCCTGCTGCGAGCGGCGGCCAAGAACCATGCCTTTGTCACGGTCGTACCTGACCCAAGGCACTACCCGGCCATTATCGCCGAGTTGGGTAAGACGGGTAGCATCGGCGCCGAGATTAGGAAGAAGCTCGCGGCCGAGGCGTTCTCCATAACCAGCCGTTACGATACAGCCATCGCCAAGTACTTCCAGTCCGTCACCAAGTAGGTCGCTGATTCTGGCCTGACCCGGTTTGGAGGAGCCACAATCCTCACGCCACAAGCAGTCAGGAAGGTCGTCCTGCAGCGCTAGCTGCCTTGGACCGCGTCGGCGGTGCCGCCGACGTGCACGTGCAAGGCCTGAAAGAAAGGCGGGAGCGTCGCTCCCGCACTCCAAGACTATCTGTCGGGACGAATTGGCTAGCGCAGAAGTAGCGCCTTTCGGGTTACCGCCTCACTGCCTGACGTCAGTTTTACGAATAGAGCCTGGCCGGTGGGGAGACCCGCTAGTAGTTCGCTGTAGTCACCGGCCGCGCGCTGGCCGATATCCACGTTCACGAGCATTCGGCCGGCTGCGTCGAACACGGCGAGGGTCAGTCTGCCGGCCCTGCGTACGGTGAAGTTGATCGGCAGGGCCGAGCCGCGAGTGATGGCCGGCACGCTGAGCTCGAGTTCGGGCAGCCGAGTCACGCGCCACGCGTTCTCCTGTACGCCAAGATCGGCGAGCAGCGCCTCGGCGAAGAAGAGGTCGTTGTCGCCGCCGCGGCCATCGGTCCATATGGCGCGGGCATAGGTTGAGTCGGTGACGATGATGTGATACTCGCCAAGGAACGTGACCGGGCTGGTGAAGGTGGTGTCGGTCAGCCTGATACTGGGGGAGATGGTCGCGCCGTAGTCGTCGGAGTAGGCGTAGCGGACAGACCAGCGACTGGAGGACGAAGTCGGCCAGGAAGGCGTATGGTACCACATGAAGTGAAGCCTGCCCGTGTAGTCAGCGGTGACCCAGCCTTTGCACTGGCCGCCCGCCGACGAGTCAGGCAGCCGCGCGGTCGAGCTCCAGGTCTGACCGCTGTCGGTCGAGCGGCAGTAGACAATGTCCCAGTCGCCGAGGCCGTCGTCGACCCAGGTGATGACTACGTTGGAGTCGGTGGGTGCGGCAATCGAGGGGAGAGGTGCGCGGTCGCCGTAGCCTTCCGTGTACGAGCAGGTCGGGTCCACGGTGACCCAAGTCGCCCAGGTCGTACCCTGGTCAGTTGAGCGCGTGCAGAAGACGCCATCGCCGCCCCAATAGCGGTTCATAAGGTAGATGATGCCGGACGGACTGAGGCAGATGCCGGTGATGCCGGTTCGGGTCGAGTCGGCGACCGTGCGGTTCCAGGTGCGGCCCCGGTCAGTAGACTTCGCGAAGATGATGCCTTGCTGGACGGCTCCCCACTGCTGCCAGGCGACGTAGATGTTGTTACCGCGCATGACACCCCAGGGCTTGTCCACGGTTCCGTTGGGAAGGAACTCCGACACGTCGGCTGTATCCGACCAGGTGACGCCGTGGTCGGTTGAGAGATAGTGCCGTAGCACCGTGGTGGAGAACTGGCAGTAGAGGTGCACGTAGTGAGAGTCATCGACCATGATGAACGGGTCGGAGTGCCAGCTGATGCCGACCGAGGTGTCTTTCCAGACACCTGACGTCCAGGTCGCGCCGCCGTCGGTCGAGCGTCCGTAGGTGAGCCCGGCGTAGCGGGACCGCTCGGCCCAGTTACAGACGCAGTAGACGTAATCGCCGTCGGCGGCGATGCATGACTCGCCTTCGTTGATGGTGTCGCCGACGTCGGCGGCGCGGACGTTCGCGTCCCACGGCTGGTCGGCAAAGGCCGGGCTTGCGAGCAGGAGCGGAATCAGAAGAGCTACGTACTTCATGCTTCCTCCAGGTTCAGGCATCACGACAATGGTACGCCGCCACAAGGCCCGTGTCAAACCGACGAGCGTCGCTTGACATCACGGCTCTGTCGTCTAGCATTAGTGGACACAAACAACGTTTTTGAGCAGGTCTGAATTCAGGTTCAGCGCCCGGCTGCTGCAGCTCTACTTCATACTTGGACTGCTGGCTTTGGCCGGGGTCTGGTTTTTCTTTTCCCAATATCTGCTGATTCGGCTGTCACGGTCGTGGCAGGGGTACGTTTCGACCCTGTCGGCGCAACTCGAGAATGACACGCAGCTCCGTTCGCGGATGTACGCGAAGTTCATGTCGCGCGCGACCGAGCCGTCCGAGGGCAGTTCTCCCGAGCTCGACATCATCTTCGACGAGGTCATCAGGAAGCTCGACTTCCCGGTCATCGTCACCGACGCAAGGGGCAGGCCGACCTCGTGGCGCAACCTGCCGGTTGAGAATCCCGATTCGGCGCAGCTCGTCGGGCTGACGCACGTGCTCGACAGCGAGCACGCCCCGGTCCCGTTGGTCGTGGCCGGCGGCGACTCGACGCGCAAGCTCGGGGAGATCCACTACGGGCTATCCGCGTCGGCCGTGACGCTGCGCAACGTGAACGCCAACCTGGTTCGCTCGGTCCGCTACCTCGCCGTATTCTCGGTGCTGCAGGTGCTGCTCCTGGTCGGATTCGTGATTGTCGGCGTCTGGGGCCTGCTCGTCTACAAGCGGCGGGAGCAGGAGCACATCTGGACCGCGCTGGCCAAGGAGACCGCGCACCAGATGGCCACGCCGCTCTCTTCGTTCAGCGCCTGGCTGGATATGTTGCGGGAGCGCGCACCTGACGCCACCAGGGAGATGGAGCAGGACCTGGTCAGGATGAAAGAGGTGCTGGACCGATTCAGTCGCATCGGGATGCCGCCGGAACTCGCTCCGCACCAGGTTGGGCAGGCAATCGAACGCTCGGTCGCGTTCGTGCGGAGGCGGGCGCCGAAGACCGTGACGTTTGCGACTGAGGTTGTGGACGACGCGACGGTCTTCGTGGACGACATTCTCTTTGGATGGATGCTGGAGAACCTGCTCAAGAACAGCGTGGACGCGATCGGCACCAAACCCGGTGAAATCAAGGTCATGTGTGCTCTGTCTCCTGACCGACGACTCCTTGAGATTGAAGTCACCGATTCCGGCGAAGGGGTGAAGACCGACCGGCTCTTCGAGCCGGGCGTGACGACCAAGAAGTACGGCTGGGGGGTCGGTTTGACTCTGGCCAAGCGTATTGTTGAAAGTTACCATCAGGGCAAGCTGATACTTAAGGAATCGCAGCCGGGCAGGACGGTCTTCTCGATTCTCCTGCCGGTAACGGAGAGAAAGTAGGACCTGCAGGTCCTATAGGACATTCACGTGAGAATACTCTGGATTGACGACGAGATCGACATGTTCCGGCCGTTTGTCTACGCGCTGAAGGACAAGGGCTACGAGGTCGAAACGGCAACGAACGGGCCGGACGGGCTGGAGCTGGCCAAGACCCGCGACTTCGACCTCGTGTTGCTCGACGAGATAATGACCGGCATGGACGGGCTCGAGGTGCTGCACCGGCTCAAGCAGATTGACAATAACCTGCTGGTCGCCATGGTCACCAAGTCCGACCAGGAGGCGCTCATCAACGAGGCGTTCGGCAAGCTCGTCGACGACTTCGTCATCAAGCCGTTTACGCCCGTGCAGTTGCTGGCGGTCATCAAGCGGCTGCTTGAGAAGCAGCAGCTTGTGTCGAGCCGGATCGCGCAGGAGTACATGGCGGCGATGAACGAGCCGCGCGACCTCGACTCGTGGCAGGGCTGGGTGGAGTACTACCGGCTGCTTGGCACCTGGCAGCGTCTGCTTGGCCGGTACGCAGACGCCGGACTGCAGGAGGTTCAGGTGGACCGGCGGCGCGAGGCTAATGTCGGCTTCAACCGCTTTGTCGAGGCCGAGTACCATTGCTGGCTCAGCGGCAAAGGGCCCACGCTGTCGCACCAGGTTATCGAACGGTTCGTCCAGCCGCACTGGGCCGGACCCAACACCTACCTGCTGGTACTTGACGCGATGCGGGCCGACCAGTGGGAAGCGATCATACCCTTGCTCCAGGACTACTTCGACATCAGCACCGACTCCTACTGCTCGATACTGCCAACCGCGACCCCGTACTCACGCAACGCCATCTTCTCCGGACTGCTGCCGCTGGACATCCAGCGCCGGCACCCCAAGCACTGGGTAACCGAGGAGACCGGGCAGAATCGCCATGAGGCCGAACTCCTTGGCGAGCAACTCCGCCGGATGAAGTTCGAGGGCCGCCACCTCTACATCAAGGTCGCGCACGGCGACGAACTGGAAGGGACCCGTACCGCCCTGCTCGACAAGAACGTCCGGTTCGCGGCCGTGGTCATCAACTTCCTCGACCTGCTCATTCACTCCATCAAGACGACGCGGCTGCTTGATGAGATAGTCCCGGATGACGCGGCGCTAGTCGGCCTCACCCGGGTCTGGTTCGCCTCCTCTCCCGTGTTTGAGTTCATGAAGACGCTGGCACGGCGCAAGTGCACGGTCATCGTCACCAGCGACCACGGTTTCATCCGGGTCAAGCGGCCGACGCTCATCTATGGCAGCCGCGAGATATCGGCCAACCTGCGCTACAAACACGGCCCGGCTATCCGCGTCGAAGAGCGCGACGCGTGGCTCATCGGCAGCCCGGAGAAGTACATGCTCCCGTCCGACCATCTCGGGACCAAGTACGCAATCTGCCGGAGCGACTACTACTTCATCTATCCGACCAAACCGCGGGAGTACGAGAAGGCGTACAAGTACACGTTCCAGCATGGCGGCATCTCGCTTGAAGAGATGATTGTGCCGATAGCCACACTCAAGTCACACTAGGCCCGTTTTCCGAAGCGGCATCGGAACCGAACTTGGAACCCGCCATCCGATTCGGACTTCCGCCAGCACCCCCGCGGGCGTTCCGGAATCGGGAGCTGTCCGCCCGCCTCTTACAGTGTGCCAGCGTTTTGCTTGACCCCATGCACCGTCCTGACTAGACTCAGCGCAGCAAGAGCGCCAAGAGCGGCGAGATGGGGTCCCGCCGCATCCGTCTTCTCGACGCGATTCTGTGTATCGGTCAAACAGCGGAGATTCAGAATGAGCCTAGACCGGTTCCGACGAATCTGCAGTCAGACCACCATCTCGGGCGGACGGTCCGCCTGCCTGGGGCTGCGCAATCGTTGTCTAGCAGGGCTGATGTGAACTACTCATGAAACCCAGATCTTTGTTCTTCCTCAGGACGGCGCTGCTCTGCTGTGTGCTCGCCGCTATGGGACGAGGGCAGTACGTCGAAGACAGTGTAGGGGTTCCGGGCGGATGGGTAGGAAGCATGACCTACAATTCGAAGGCTGATGTCGTGTACGGGACCTGCGAGATGGCGAATTCTGTATTCGCCATATACTGTCCAAACAACATCATGTTTCGTAATCTGCCCGCCAATGACGCGCGCTGCGTCGTCTACGATTCCATCGACAACAAGGCCTATGCGAGTTGCGGGTTCTACGGGACGGAATCCCTCAAGGTGATTGACGGGCAGAACCACATCATCATCGGCAGGTTCTCGGTGCCGGGTGCGAACCAGCTCGTGTGGGAACCGACCCGCAATCGGCTCTACGTCACATGCACCAACCAGAACCGCGTTGCCGTCGTGGACTGCGCGAGTGACTCAGTGATCGCGCAGATAGCGGTCGGCGTCGCGCCCATCGCGCTGGACCTGAATACCCGGCGCGGGAAGCTATACGTGCAGAACTACGACGACGGGTCGGTTTCGGTGATCGACCTCGCCACCAATCAGGTTGTCAAGACTATTCAGCTTGGCGGGAACCCTGACGCCGGGTACTACACGCCACACGTGGACAAGTACTACTGCCCCAATGAGAGCAACGACGCAATTGCAGTGATCGATGGCCAGTCTGACTCGATAGTCGCCAGGGTGCCGATCATGACCAACGGCTACGTACACGCAATCGGCGGCAGCGACACGGCTGACCTAGTACTGGCTGAAGCCTACAACGGGCCCACTGTCCTCTATGCCATCGACGCGATTTCGGACACAATGCTGTCTACGATGGACGCGAGCGGCTCGGTTTGGTCGGTTGTGTGCGGTCCCTCCACTGGTTACCTATACTGTGCCAGTACGGGGTCGGATAGCATCTTGGTCGTGGACCCGCTCAGGGCCTCGACGGTGGGTAGACTGGCCGTAGGCGCGGCGCCCTTTGCGCTGCTACCAGTTCCATTGCATGGCCGCATGTACGTCGGGTGCCTGAACGTAGACAAGGTATACGTGATCAGAGATAGCTCAACCGGCGTGGCCGAGAGCGACGGAATGGAGAGGCTGACGCGCCCGAGGTTGACCGCGAGTCCCAATCCGTTTACGTCAAGCACTGCGCTGACGCTGGCATCCGTTGAGACGCTTGCGTCAGCGGTCGTCATATGCAATTCGTATGGAAGGGAGGTGAGAAGGCTCGAGCCGGCCCGCCGCGCGCCATATGCGTGCGGGACTGTATGGGACGGCAGAGACCAAGCTGGCAACGCATTGCCTGCTGGTGTCTATGTCGCCCGCGTGGTCGGGAGGCCCGAGGCAGGGACCAAACTAGTCAGAGTTCTCAGGTAGCATAAACAACAGGAGGAAGGAATGCGTAGTGTGATAGCTCTGACAGTATCGCTCTTGGCATGCTGCAGTCTAGCTGTGGCCGACTGGGTGCAAGTGGGCGCCGGTTCGGGTGATGCCCGTGTGTCGATCGTGGCGCAGAGCGGCGGCGGTTCGACGTTTGTGGTGGACATACCTGGCGTGGAAGTCGTTCCCACCGACGTTAACGGCGTGACGTATTCGACGGTCACTCTTCCGGGTGCTGTGACTGCTTGCTTGGACGTCGGGAAGCCCGAGGTACCGATGGTGCCCGTTCTGCTCGCCAGGCCGACCGGCTCTATACCGACGCTGAGAGTCGTTTCCATGGAAACCAAGACGTTGAGTGTCCCGCGGGTGTACCCGCTTCAGCCCCCGCTCACGTTGAACGAGACCTCAGGCACGTTCGTGGCCGACGAGGGTTTCTACTCCAAGGACGCGGAGTACCCATCTAGCAGTGCGCGAATCGCCCATACAGCAACCTGGCGGGATTTGGACGTTGTGAACGTCCAAGTGTTTCCCGTGGTCGTTCGACCAGCACGGAATGAGATAACCGTGGTCTCACGGATCACCGTGAGGGTTGACTACAGCGGAGGGAGTTATCCTACGACGGTCACGGACTGGCTGCAGCCGATGTACCGACGCCTGATCCAGAACTACGGAGCACTTGGGCTCGGCCCGGATCTTCTCTACCATCCCGGCACCAGGTTGCTGGTAATCTGCGACCCGGAGTATCAGGGGAACTCTGAGTTGAGCTCGCTACTTAGTACCATTCAGAGCTATGGGTACACCACCGAGCTCATGGTGAAGCAGCCGGCTTGGGGATCAGCTACAATCAAGTCGAAGATAAGGCAAAGCTACTTCGACAATGGGCGCGTGCTTCGATGGGTGCTTCTCGTCGGCGAATATGACGAGATACCACCGAAGGCCAACTACTCTAGAAGTCCGGCCGAAAAGTCT
>DDXO01000035.1 GCA_002347155.1 Caldifarciminota bacterium UBA2258 | reverse complement strand
CCCACACAGAATAGCGGGGAGCCCCAAAACGGCTTTTCCCCGTCGATTCAGGCCCGGCAGTATTCACGGGTGCGGCGCTAGTCTCTCTCCTTTCAGTCGGTCGGTGCAATGTCCGGAGCGCCGCACCCGGATTCCGAATCCGCCTGGCCGGCGATGGTTCGCAGCCCGGATTCCGCAATCCGGACCATCCGGCTCTTTTCCTTCCTCCAGTCCCTGACCCCGGGCCCGGCCTTTCGCGGCTCTCAACCGCGGCCGGCGTCCTACCGCCAGAATGTCGCCGAGGCGATGATGACCACCAAGAAGATGACCAGGCTCACCACGCAGGCTGAGTTGTCAGAGGGCAGTCGGTTGAACCAGGTCGTGTCTCGGATACCGAAGTCGACGGTGTCCACAAAGCCGGAGGTCAGAGGAAAACGCAGGTCGCTGTGAAGCCCGGGTTGCAGCCGCGGGTCGGTCCGGGCGGCGCAGATTCCGGTCTGGCAGCCGGATTCGCAGTCGGCCGAATGTGTTGGGGATGGCCGGATGACCGGCGCTGAGCAGCCGGCGAGCAGCACCGCCGCGAACAGAAACCGTGCAAACATGGCGGAATCCTTCGTGGACACTATACCTCCCTTCCCGCCCCGGTCAACCCTTTCTCTTCTGCCGGCGCTTCCGGGTTTTGCGCTGCCATGTACCCTTGCCGGCGGCCATCCGTGGCTCCAACTCCTGCATTCTGCGATCTGTCTCCTGACCTCCAAGTCCGTCTGATGCCAGGGACCTTCGGGCCTTGGTGGTAGCATCCGGGCCCGGCGTGGCCGGATGTCCGGTGATCGAAGCCGGTTTTGAACGAGCCGGTCATGATGGATTGACTTCAGCGAGGAGGTGCGACTATAATGACCGCGGGTTACGTACTGCCGTGCCAGGGCGATAAGTCGGTCCCCGAAACGGTTTTTCCCCGTCGATTCAGGCCCGGCAGTAACTACGGGTGCGGCGCTCTCCTCCTTCTCTCCCTTCCGGTGTAACTAAACGGGCGCCGCACCCGGATTCCGAATCCCCGCCGCTCCCTGTTCGACAATCCAGAAGCCGCCCGCATCCGTGGCTGTCCCATCCGGTTCCGCAACTCCGGTTTCCGGTCGCTGCGCTCTGATCTACGGACTATCCGAACCCCCTTTGTGCCTTGGTGTCTTTGTGGTGAATCCCTCGTCCGTCATTCTGAACTCTGGTTTCTGGACTCTGGATTCTGATTTCTCCTATCCCTAGCTTCTGCCTTTTGGCATAGCCTGCGCTCCGGCTTCCAGCCTCTAGCTTCTGATCTCGCCCGGTCCTCCACTCGACCACCGGATCACCAGGTCACTAGACCACTTTCCGTTACTGCCGGCTCGCCGCGCTCCGCTTGACACCCGCCCTGCTGTCGCTAGAGTGTCGCAATGGAGGAAGCATGACCCGAAACGACATCCTTGAAGAGCTCAACAAGCTGCCGGCTGACGAGCGACTCGACATCGTCGAGTCGGCGCTGCGCCGGTTGCGCGAGCAGTTCCTGGCCGGCCGGCCCGAGGTGACCGCCGAACGCCGCGAGCGCTTGAGCATAGCGGCCGACGCGCTCAGGACCGCCTACGAGACGGACAGCGAACTCACTGCGTTCACAACCCTCGACCGTGACGACTTCCATGCTGCGCGGTGAGGTCTGGCTGATCAACCTCGACCCGACCGTCGGGTCGGAAGTACGCAAGACACGCCCGGCAGTGATTGTGAGCGATGACAGCGTCGGAGTCCTGCCGCTCAAGGTAATTGTGCCCATCACGGAATGGAAAGAGCGGTACGGCATCGCGCCCTGGCTTGTTCGGATTTCGCCATCGCCGGACAACGGCCTCGACAAGGAATCGGCGGCTGACACCTTCCAGGTCCGGTCCGTAGCGCAGCAGCGATTCGTCCGCCCCCTGGGCGGGCTGACCGGCCCGCAGATGGCGGAGATAGCGCGCGCTCTGGCATCGGTGCTCGCTATCGAGCCGTAGGCTCAGCGGTTGCTGTCCGCCGCCCGCCACTCGATCTCTTGATCCCTTGATCCATTCCCTCTGCACCTCTGCATTCTGCCCTCTGATTTCTGACTTCGGTCTTGCCCGAGCCCACATCTGCAACATCTGCGGAATCTGCCGTTGTCCTGAGAGACCCTTCGACTCCGCTTCGCTCCGCTCAGGGCGACTCGGAGTCGTCTGCGTAATCTGCGGAGAATCCGCTCCCTTCCGTGATACTGAGTTCCGGTTTCCGGATTCTGACCTCTGAATCGTCTCGATTCCTGCAATGTGCCTCGCGCCGAAGGCGCGGTTGCGTCGCGCGAAGTACCTCTCGTTGTTCGTCAGTAAGTACCGGCAGACGTGTCTTCGGTTGTGTACTCACTTGCGTCGGCGCGTGTATCTCGAGCTGGATAGCGACCTGTATCGCAACCTGTGTGCGAAGCTGTTTCCGGCGCTGCGTCGCGCGCTGTTCGCGAAGTGGTACGAGTCGTTGTTCCAGCAGATGTTCGCGACGTTACTCGGCTTGATGTTCGTCTCGAAGTAGCTCGAACTCAACCTCAACCTCTATCTTAACCTGGCCGTGTCCAAGCCACGGGGGAGGCATAGGAGGGGTCGGAAAGGGAATAGGGGCTATGGTATTGGGAATGGGGAAGTTAGGACGCCTTTCGTGGGGCCACGAAATGTGCGCTATATTACATATTGAGGAATGCCAATCGACCGCCCGTACCCTCGTCTTTTCGTCCATTGTCCCAGTCCGCAGTTCTGCATTCTGCGCTCTGACTTCAGACCTCTGACTTCGGTTGGAGTCATGCTCCTCCCCTTGCTCCTCGCACTCAATCCCTCTATCCCTCGATCTCTCGATCCCTTTCCTCTCCGCTTCTGCATTCTGGTCTCTGAATTCTGCACTATCCGGCGTCCGCACGGTTCGCCTCTGGGCCACTAGACCACTGGACCACACGACTACTCCATCCCTCGATCCCTTTCCCCGGCATTCTGCTCTCTGGTCTCTGAATTCCAGACCATCCGTGTTGTGGCTTCGCCACGCTTCGCTCATCTGCGTTCATCTGTGGTTGCGTCGTTCCCGTCCGCAACCCTGAATTCTGGTTTCTGCTCTCTGATTCCTGGACTATCCGAACCCCTTTGTGCCTTGGTGTCTTTGTGGTGAATCCCTCGTCCTCTCGCACACTGCGAACTGGTACCTGGTAACTGGTACCTACGCGTGCTTCGCACGCGTGCTACTTCTATAGTGTAGACGATTCGTTAATCCGCGGGCATGATCCCGCGTGCCACTTGCCGCAGATCCGGCCTGGAAAGACCCGGGAACCGGCTGCCATATCGTCTATTTCGCCGATCACACTCATAGTGTGTAGACGATTCGTCAATCCCGTGGCATGATCCGACATGCTATATGCCGCGGACCCGGTCTGGGAGGACGCGGACCGCGGCGTATGGCTGTATCAGGGCAATTGCCTCAGTGTTATGGACCGAATTGCCGAGCGCTATCCGGAGGGGGTGTTCGACATGATATTCGCCGACCCGCCCTACTTCCTGAGCAACGGCGGCATCACCTGCCACGCGGGCAAAATGGTCTCGGTGAACAAAGGCGAATGGGATAAGAGCCGCGGGCCGGAGGAGAACCACAACTTCAACCGGGAATGGCTCGCCCGCTGCCAGAAGGTACTCAAGCCGAACGGCACCATCTGGGTATCAGGCACTGCCCACGTCATTCACTCGGTTGGGTTCGCCATGCAGCAACTTGGGTTCAAGCTCCTGAACGACATAACTTGGGTGAAGCCCAACCCGCCGCCGAACCTGTCTTGCCGCTACTTCACCCATGCGACCGAGACAATCATCTGGGCAGCAAAGTCGGAGAAGAGCAGGCACTGCTTCGACTACAAGCTGATGCGCCAGATGGCCGGCGGCAAACAGATGAAGAGCGTGTGGGAGTTCCTCCCTCCCCGACGCGCTGAGAAGGTATTCGGCAAGCACCCGACTCAGAAGCCGGTCGCCCTTCTTGAGCGTATCGTCCACGCCAGCACCAAGCCTGACGACCTTGTCCTCGACCCCTTCATGGGTAGCGGGACCGCCGCTGTCGCGTGTATTCGGGCTGCGAGGCGATTCGTGGGCATCGAGCTTGAACCCGCATATGTGAGCCTGGCTACCCGGCGCGTGGAGGAGTCCCATGTGCTGGCTTGACTCTTCGCGTCCTCGGCGTAGATTTGACCGTGGTCGAGACACAAGTCCGAAGGCTGGCCAGAACGGAGGGCCGATGAAGACGCAGGTTGACGCAGTTGCAGAGGCGATGCGGCGCAACGGCGGGTTCGCAACGTTGCGCTACCTCTACGAGAATGCACTGAAGATCGAGGACGTGAAGTGGAAGACCAGGACGCCGTTTGCGTCCATGCGGCGCATCGTGCAGAAGTCCGACTTGTTCTTCAAGGTCAAGCCAGGCCTTTGGGCGCTGAGTGAGTGCCGCGACCGCCTGCCGCAAGACATAAGGGCGATGATGCAGAATCCTGACGACCGAACCACACAAGGCGCAGAGCTTTCCCATTCGTACTATCAGGGTCTTGCTCTGGAGCTTGGGCACCTCAAAGGCCATCAGACTTACGTCCCCGCGCAGGATGGAAACCGTCTCTGCGCCGGTCGCCCGCTGAAGGAAATCGCCGACACGACGAGCATCCCTGCGTTCACGTACGACAGAGTCCTGCGTTCCGTTCGCATGATCGATGCGATATGGTTCAACTCCCGAGGGTTCCCCGCGAGCGTTATCGAAATCGAGCATACCACCGACTTCCGCGGAGCGTTCGAGAAGTTCTCGGAACTGGTTGACTTCCGCGTGGACATGATTGCCGTCGGGCACTCTGCCCGCCGGCGCCAGTTCGAGGATGTCCTCGGTCGAACCTTGTACGAGCCGCTGAGGACGCATGTGCGGTTCATGGACTATGAGCACCTGGCCACGCTGCACTCAAGCACGCTGAGCCTTGCGGAAGTCGAAGAGAACACCTAGACGGGATGCATCAAGACGCGGATGCCCATTTAACAAGCCCGCCCGCGAATCCCAGAATGCTGCGCATGACCGAACCGGATTCCGCCTTGACGAATACTGCACCACGGATGGTGTCTCAGAAACGTTCAGAGCTGGTTCGCGCAGCGCATCTGCTTGTGGTAGGATGCATGCTGCTGTCTGGGATACTGCTTGCGCAGGATGAACGGTGGGTCTATACATACGACGGTTCGGCCGAAGACGAAGTGAGCTGCATCACGTGCGATGCGGCGGGCAACACGTACAGCGCCGGGAAGAGCGTCGCCGGCTATCACGACTTCCTGGTTGTGAGCACTTCTTCCGAAGGTCTCGAGCGGTGGGTCTACAGGTACAATGGTTCTGCGAACCTCTGGGACTGGGCGAATGCGATCGCCTCTGATGGTTCCAGCAGGATCTACGCTGCCGGTATGAGCAGCGGGCAGGGAACCGCAGAGGATTTCACCGTCGTCTGCTTAGACACTTGTGGCACAGAGCAGTGGGTGTACCGCTACAACGGACGGGTGAACAGCTTCGATGTAGCGTATTGCGTGACCTGCGGGGCGGACGGCAACATCTATGCCGCGGGCGTCTGTGATTCCAACCACCAGTTTCTCGTGTTGAGCTTGACCCCAGCCGGGACGCGCCGCTGGACGTACAAGTACGATGGCCCGGGTAGCATCGAAAACTGTGGACGCGCAATCGCATCCGGGCGCGACGGCAATGTCTACGTGGCGGGGTTCGGAGTTGGGAACGGGACATGGAAGGACTTCACGGTTGTCAGCCTGACCAACACCGGTGAGGAACGTTGGGTCTACACGCGGACTGGCTCGGCTAGCTGGGGTGCGGACGAAGCTCGGGCGGTTGCGTGCGACTCTGCAGGCAACGTCTACGCCGCGGGTTGGTGCACGGATAGCATCTCTGGTGAGGATATCGTTGTCGTAAGCCTCGACTCAGCCGGCCGTGAACGTTGGGTCTACCGATTGGACGGGCCTGCGGGGATGGACGACGAAGCGCTGTCGGCAGCCTTGGATTCAGGTGGGACTGTGTATGTAGCCGGGTTTTCCGAGGAGTCAGGTGGCTACACAGATTTGGTCGCGGTTTCTCTCAGCGATTCTGGAGAGCATAGATGGACGTACCGCTACGATGGCGGCTCGTACAAGAGCGAGGTTGCACGCTGGGTGACGGTCGGCCCGACAGGCGACGTATACGTCGCAGGAAGTACGTGTCCGACTGGCTGGGACACTGACTTCACGATCATCAGCCTGTCAGGAGCGGGTTCCGACCGCTGGGCGTACTACCACGACGGACCAGCCGGGACTGGCGACAGAGCCAGCTGCGTTGCCGTTGGGAATGACGGCTCCGTCTACGCTGCGGGCATGCAGATGGCCACCGGCCCAGACGCCGTGGTCATTAGCGTAACGCCAGGTGTTGGCACTGAGGGGGAGAAACCTAGTGAGTTGGCGTCGGACTGCGTCCTGCGTAGCCACCCTGTCCCATTTGCCGGACGCGCAATCGTCGAGTACTCAGTGCCGTGGTCTACGCCAGTCATGCTGGCTGTATTCAGTTCGACAGGTCGTCTCGTACGAGTCCTAACACAGGGCCAGAAGACGGCGGGAGTCTACAGCGTCCGGTGGGACGGGATTGATGATCTAGGCAAGGCCGTCCCTCCAGGCGCTTACATCTGCCGTCTTGTGGTCGGACGCGGGCAAGTCCGCACGACCAAAATGCTTTGCACCCGGTAGCTCTGGGCCCGGTCGCAGTTCGCCTCGGGAAACGCGATGGAGTAACGAGAGCAATGAGGGACGTCCATTTCAGAACAGGGGACGGCCACCGGATTCCGCCCGCCCGTTTGACACGCCCGTCCGCGAATCCTACAATCCTGCCGTGACCGCTGAGATTGCCGTTGTCGGAAGATGGCGCTGGAGGCGCGAGTGACTGCGCCGCCCATGGTTGCCCGTTTCTTCGTTGACGAAGCCGGTGACGGCAGCGTATTCGACCGTTACGGAAGGGTCATCGTCGGGCGCAAGGACTGCTCCCGGTTTTTCATGTTGGGCGCGTTGGCGGTATCTGACCCGGCAGCGATGGCCAAGGATATGGAGGAACTCCGCGCCAGGCTGCTGGCCGATCCGTATTTCCGGAACGTACCCTCGATGCAGCCGGAGAGACGGAGGACTGCGGTCGCGTTTCACGCGAAGGACGACCCGCCCGAGGTCAGGCGGGAAGTGTTCAACCTGCTGCTGCGGCACGAGATTCGTTTCTCAGCAGTCGTTCGAGGCAAGATGGCCGTCCTCGCGTACGTTCGCCAGCGCAATAGCAGCCAGGCGTCGTACCGCTACCATCCCAACGAGCTGTACGACTGGCTCGTGAGACGGCTGTTTAAAGGTCAACTCCATTCCGCCGGGCGATTTGATGTCTGCTTCGCGCGGCGGGGGAAGTCCGACCGAACCGAAGCGCTTGCTGCGGCGCTTCGCGTCGCCCAGTTCCGGACCGCGACCGACCGCGGCGTGCCGAGCACCGGCCACATTTGCGTCATCCCGTGCTTCTCGTTCCAGCAGCACGGACTTCAGGCGGTGGATTACTGCCTGTGGGCGCTGCAGAGGTTGTACGAACGCGGCGAGGACCGCTTTCTGCAGCTCATCTGGCCGAAGGTCAGGCTGATAATCGACGTGGACGACAGACGCAAAGCGGCCTACGGTGTCTACTACGACAGCCGCAAGCCGCTGACTGCGAAATCGCTCGGTCGAGAAGCGCCGGGGATATAGGAGCATGTGGCCGAAGCCACTCGCTCACACGGCATGGAGCCGAATTTCGTCCCCGGTCAAGAGAGAATAGCCCGAGCTGATACTTTGTCAAGCGTGAATGCGCCCCAGGGCGAACCATGGACAGTCATCCGATTCCGCCCGTCCATTTGACACGCCCGCCCAGGGGGCCGAGGTTGAGGGTGAGGTCGAGGTAGAGGTTAAGGTAGAGGTAGAGGTAGAGGTAGAGGAGAGGACTGCATCACTGCGGAATCCGAACCAGCCCCAGCACAAGTGCAGGTGGGCTGACGGCTCGCCCGTTTGGCACGCCCGTCGCCTTGACATGACGGGAGCCGGCGCTATCCTCTCCGCGCAGAGGCAAGACATGAATCTGATCACCGAATATGTAAAGCGCAACCTCAGCGGGCCCGAGCTCGAAGGCGAACTGCTGAAGCTCATCGGCGAGTACAACCGTCACCGTGGAACCTATCTGTTCGTGTACGCGGCGGCTTTCAACAAGCCGGTTCGCGACGCGGGACTTGTGCAGGAGGACTATTACACGTTCTTCGACATGTTGTCCGGCAGGACGGACGTGAAGCGGTTGGATGTGTATCTTGAGACACCAGGCGGAAGCGGCGAGACGGCAGAGGAGATAGTCCGTTTCCTCAGGGGCAAGTTCCAGTGCGTCCACTTCGTCGTGTCCGGTGAGGCGAAGAGCGCCGGCACAATAATGGCCCTGTCGGGTGACGAAATACTGATGACCGAGACGGGCAGTCTCGGGCCGATTGACGCTCAGGTTCTTGTAGGCAGGTCGCGGCAGTCGGCCTCGGACTACATGGAGTGGGTGACTGAGAAACGCGCTGAGGCGGCAAAGGCAGGGCGACTGAATCCGTTCGACGCAACAATGGTCGCACAGATGACGCCAGGTGAGTTGCAGGGCGTCTTCCACGCGCTGAAGTTCGCGGAAGACCTCGTCGTGGACTGGCTCGTGCAGTACAAGTTCAAGAACTGGATCGAAACCAAAACGCGCAGATTGCCGGTCACCCCCGAAATGCGACGGGAGACGGCCGAGCGTGTTGCCACGGCTTTGAACGACCATGCCCGTTGGCGGTCACATGGCCGATCGATCAAGGCAATAGACTTTGACGGGATCGGACTTGACATAATGAAAGTGGAGACCGATGCCAGACTGACCGACCTGGTCTATCGCATTCAGACCGTGTGCAGGTTCTTGTTCGAGAAGACCAGCACGTTCAAGGTATTTGCCACGGCAGAGAATAAGCTGTTCAAAGCGGCCAGCACGGGAATCGGGCCGGTCCAACCCGGCCACGCCGTCGTCCCTGACGCGGCGCAGGTCGAGGTGAAGTGCCCCAAGTGCGGAACCGTTCACCGGATATACGCCAAGTTCACGCCCAATCCGAAGGTAGACAAGGACATGCAAGCGAAAGGCTTCGCCCCGTTTCCTAAGGATGCCAGGCTCGTGTGCCCGTGTGGATTCGAGACTGACTTGTCGGGTCTCAAGAGTGAGCTTGAACTTAAGTCGGGAAAGGCTATAATTGTCTGACGCTATGAGCCAGAATCTGACATCGGAACAGCGCAAGGAACTTGATACGCTGATTCTGTTCCTACAGCAGACCAAAGACGGCAAGTACGCGACCGTTGAGGAGAGCTCTCTACGTTATGCTCGGGTGAGTGAGATGCGGGCAGACGAGTGCGCAGAAGAGAGCCACTTCTACGGCATGCGCTGATCTCCCGACAGCTTCCCCTGCCCCTGCGGGTTATTCGCTATCTGATAATCGGTGGACTGGTTCCGTCGACGCAGTAGGCGATCCCTCGCGCGCGGATGCCCATTTGACACGCCAGCCCAGGGGGCCGAGGTTGAGGTAGAGGCAAAGGTAGAGGCAAAGGTAGAGGTAGAGGAGAGGTAGAGGAGAGGTAGAGGTAGAGGTAGAGGTAGAGGTAGAGGAGCGTGACTGCGTCGCTGCGGAATCCGAACCAGCCCCAGCACAAGTGCAGGTGGGCTGACGGCTAACGGCTGACCGCTCGCCCATTTGACACCCCCGCCCGCGAATCCGGCACGGCTTGACACTGCGAAGGCGCGCGCCTATCTTCTACCAGGAGGCATCACCTGAGCTCGTATGACCAAACGTGAATCACTCCTGAAGGAGATCGACCGCGTTCCGGACTCTGTCTTGGATGAGGTAGCGGACTTCGTGCGCTTTCTGCAGGCCAGGGTGGCTCGGGATGGTATGGCGACCGCGGTCGCCAGCGAGTCGAGTTTGAAGAAGGACTGGCTGCGACCGGAGGAGGACGAGGCATGGCAAGACCTGTGAGGGGCGACGTGGTAGTCGTGCCGTTCCCGTTCTCGGACCTGTCGCAAGCCAAGCGCCGTCCGGCGCTGATCCTTGCCGACTGCAAAGGCGAGGACCTGATTCTCTGCCAGATAACGAGCCGGGCAGTATCCGACGGCTACGCCGTCGCTCTGTGAGACACAGATTTCTCGGAGGGCGGGCTGAAGCTCGAGAGCAACATCCGGCCCAATCGCATATTCACGGCCGACAACGCGCTCGTGCTGTACCGCGTCGGCTCCGTCACCCGTCCCAAGCTGGCTGAAGTCGTGGATCGGGTCGTCTCCATCCTCCGGGGCTAGCACCCCGTCCATCCAAATCGCCCGCCCGCGAACCGTTTGACCGCCGGCAGCGTCTTAGTAGTTGAGAGCACGGCAGCTCGGTATCGATAAACGGCTCGGTCATAGACATTGTCGTGATACTGGGTTGCACGTGACTCTCTTTTCGCGGAGACACCTCGAATCCCCGATTCCGGACCGCCTTTGACCCGCCCAAGGGTGGAGGTTGAGGCTGAGGTCAAGGTAGAGGTAGAGGTAGAGGTAGGGGAGAGGACTGCGTCGCCGCAGAATCCGAACCAGCCGCAGCACAAGTGCAGGTGGGCTGACGGCTAACGGCTGACCGCCCGCCCATTTGACACGTCACGCCGGTCTGACGTCCCTGCCCTGACGGCTGCCCTGTCCGCGATGGGCTCCTGAAGTTTGGGTGACAGAATAGACGGTCCTCGCCCGCCGCGCGGCGGGCTTGACTTTTTCACCGGGTATGCTATTTTCACCACAGTGGTGAAAAAGGCCATTTGAGTGAAAAGTAAGAGCGCGAGTCTGCTGAGTCGAGCACTGGACGTGCTTGCCGAGAGCGGCGGGTTGTCGAGTGCGCGGGATCTGGCGAGCAGGCCCGGGCCGTGGCGAGTCAAGGCGCGGGGCATGGACGCGATCTTCCTGATAAGCCTCGGGCGTCGCCGGGGGCGTCCGCGCGCAGGCGAGGACCCGGTCAGGGCAAGGCTGCTTGGCACCATGTTTGTTGCACAAAAGCGCCTCAACGCCGAGCCGGCAATCCTGCGGGCCAGCATTCCGCGATTGCGGGAACTTGCGAGCAGGGTTCCGGGCAGCCGGCCGCTAATCATCACACCATTCATCGGTCCGGGCGGCAAGGCACTCTGCCGGCGCGAGGGAGTGAGCTACGTTGATGCCGTAGGCAATGTGGGGCTGTTCCTTGATGGCGGGTTCATCGTCAGGGACAGCCGGGAGTCGCTGAAGCAGGAGCTGAGGGGACTGCGGTCGCTCTTCGCACCCAGGGCCAGCCGTGTCGTCAGGACTCTCCTGGAGAATCAGGGCCGGTCGTGGCCATTTCAGGATCTCGCCGATGCTGCCGGCGTAAGCCTGGGCCAGGCGTACAAGGTCGTGCAGAAGCTTACCGCAGAGGAGTACGTCGAGAAGGCCAGGCAGGACATCAGGTTGGTGAGCGCGGCCGGGCTCCTGGAACGCTGGGCATCGGCCTACTCGGTTATACGCGACAACACGGTCGATAGCCGCTATTCGGATGAACCTTCCTATCGCGGGCTCTTAGAGAAGCTGGCGCGCAGCGCGGATGGGACGAGGGTCGGCTATGGCTTCACATTGTTTGCAGGCGCAAGCCTGATTGCACCGTTCGTGCGTACCCCGCAGGTACATCTGTACGTTCTGGGCGACACGGCGGAGTTTGTCAGAGCAGCCGGGCTGAAGCCGGTGACGTCAGGCGGCAACGTTCATCTGATACAGCCGTACGATGAGGGGGTTTTGAACCCGGTGCAGACGATCGAAGCCCTTAACGTCGTGGGAAACGTTCAGCTCTACCTTGACTTGGTGAACTACCCGGCACGGGGCAAGGAGCAGGCCGACGCACTGCGCCAGAAGGTTTTGAGCTACTAGGCAATGCAGGACTACCGACGATACGACGCTGGGACGGTTGAGGCGTCGCGGAGCGTTCTGGTAGAGGTCTTCTCTCTGCTCCACAGGGAACGACCGCATTGCGTGCTGGTGGGGGGATGGGCGCCATTCTTTCTGGTTGAGCGATACAAGCCCAGTGACGTCGAGTTTGACCACATCGGGTCGGTGGACATAGACATCGCGCTGGACTGTGAGGCGTTGCCGGGCCGGGAGCAGGCGTATGAGAGCATCCGCGAACGCCTGGAGCGAGCAGGCTATCGTCCGCGACTGGCGAGAGATGGCCAGCCGCTGCCATTCAGTTGGGAGCGCGAGGCCGGCGGGGCCAGCATCCACGTTGACTTTCTCGCGCCGGAAACCGGCGGGACCGGAGCAACGCACCGCCATCAGCGAGTGCAAGACATGATGGCATTCAAGACCAGAGGCTGCGAGGTTGCGTTTCAGAGCAAAGAGGGTTTCGAAGTCGAGGCCGTGGTGCCAGGCCGGGCAAGGCACAAGGTCAGGGTCCCGGTTGCAGGCCCCGCAGCGTTGTTGACGATGAAGGCGTTGGCTTTCCACGATGACCCGGGCCGGCTCAAGGATGCGTACGACATCTGTTCGGTTCTGCGGTACTACAAGGCAGGACCGGCCAGCGTCGCCGGCGAAGTCAAGCCGTTTCTGCAGCTTGATGTCCTGCGGGAAGCCGTTGACAGGCTGGCCACGTCGTTCGCGGCGATTGACTCAGTTGGTCCGGTCGGGTTCGCGAACTTCCGGTTGCCCGAGCGGGCGGATTCGGAGGATTGGGACTTGGAGCGCAGAATCGGCTTCGAGACGGTTCAGCGCTTCCTTGGCGATCTTGGGTAGTTCAGCGACTGGCCCTGAATGGTGTGACTGCGGGCGGAAGTCGTGGCGAGAAAGGGAGTGATTCCTGACGCGCGCTGCCCATTTGACACGCCCATTTGAGGAATTGACGATTTCAGATTGTCGATTGTAGATTGACCGCACTTCCGCGGTTTGACAACCTCGCCCGCGGGTCGTAGAATCCTGTCGAGAGACATGGAAGTCTGCAATAGGAGGTTGCGATGAAGCAGAAGAGACCGACTCCGGACCAGAGCGGAAGAGAGTCCCTGGACAGGCTCAAGAGGGAGTCCGTGGCCAAACTCAAGAAGCAGGGCCTCTATGATAACCTGATGCATTGGATAAACCGGACCATCATCCTCGCTTTTCGCATGAAGGCGAAGGAAATCCACTACGTCCGCGCCAAGGACGGGCTGACCGTGGAGTTCCGCAAGGGTGCCGACGTGCTCAAGGCCATGGGCCCATACAAGCGCTACCAGGACAAGGTGATTCCCCGGCTTGAGAAGATGGGGCAGTGGCGCTCGACCAAGAGGTACAAGGGCCAGACCGGCGGGTTCGGCGCGCTCGTGGACGACCGCGAAGTGAGCATGCCGATCTTCCACTCACGGACGAAGTCCGACGAGCGTATGGTAGTTCGCTTCTCCAGCTCAAGACCGTACAAACCAGAGTAGGCCCGCGGGCAGGGCCAGATGCAAGCCCAGGTCCAGCTGGTGCGCCGGCCGGCCTGGGATTAAGGGCAGTAGTCCGTCCTTCGTCCATCTGACACAGCGCGGCAGCACCGCGAGGTTGAGGCTGAGGTTAAGGTCGAGGCACGCACGGCTGCGCCGCGTGTGACCAGTGACCAGATTGCAGATACCCGGTTGCAGATTGGCCGACCCCGTGGCAATTTGGCAACCCCGGCCGCGAACCGTTTGCCTGCGGGCGGCGTCTTACTAGTTGAGAGCACGGTAGCCCGGTATCGATAAACGGCTCGGTCA
>DDXO01000072.1 GCA_002347155.1 Caldifarciminota bacterium UBA2258 | reverse complement strand
CCCTCTCCTCTGAGAGGAGAGGGTTGGGGTGAGGAGCGAACTCCGCCTTCTGCACTCCAGCTTCCAGCATCTAGCTTCTCTTCTTGTCCTTCTCCGCTCCTCCACTCGATCCCTTTGTCCCTTGATCCCTTGATCCCTTTTCAACGAATATCGCCATATCCGGGCACCTGAGCTCGCACATCCGGCAGGCGATGCACTTCTCCGGGTGCGCGACCTTCACCTTGAACCGGTCGTCGAGGTCCAAGGTGCCGGTCGGGCAGAACTCCACACATATCCGGCAGCCCTTACAGAACTGACGGATGATCGTGTGCTTGTGCCCCTTGGGCCCGACCGACGAAACCGGCTCCTGCTTCAGGAACTTCTTCAAGCGACTCCTCGCGGCGAGAAGAAACCGGACGGCAGTTTGCGGGCTTTCATTGTCTTCAGAGACGCTATTCTATCGAGGCAGGCAGCATGGTCAACCTCCGCGCCCGGTACACTCCGACACTGAGGGAAGAACCGAGTCCCTTCTCGGCCGGAGTGTGCGGGCGGGAACCGGCTGGCAGTTCCCGCCCGCTCTGGGGACCGAGCCGTCACGGAATCGGCGCGCTGACGTTGAAGACGTCGGTACGGATGGCCTGCAGCACGGCTTCTACCAGACCGCGGGACTTCCACTTCGCGATCAGGGTCGCGGCTTCCAACGCCATCGCCTCGCCGGACAGCTCCTTGCGGAGCAGAGCCCACATCTCGCGGCCGAAGCACAGGTAGAACGGTATCTGGATAACCGTCGCACCGGCTCCGTCGCAGACCTGCTTCACCTGCAGCTCCATCGCCGTGATCAGCGACGTCACGTTCGTGACCGACTGGAGCATGGTCGGGCGCTTCTCGGTCAGGATGGCGGTGACGCGTTCGAGGTTGTACTTCTCGTCCCAGTTCGCGACTCTCTTGACGGGGTCTATCGGCATAAGAATCACCTCCTCTTAGCCGGGTTAGCGACGCCGGTCCCGGAATCGCTGCCCTTGCGTCCGGTTCTCCTGGTTGTCAAAGAGCGGTTTGCATTTGCTCTCATACATACATACGCTCGTACCCCCCGAAAGTGACAAAAGAATCTTCATCCCCCGGGCTCTCTGCCGCCCTTCTCCGTCCTCAATTCTGACTTCAAAACTCTGACTTCTGCCTCTGTTTGCCCCCTTGAAACGACTACCCACCCGGTACTGAGGTACCGCCCAAGGGGCAGCAGGGGGAATGGTCTCAGCCATGCTCGCGGACATGCTGGCAGCCGTGCTGGCGGACGTGCTGGCAGCCGTGCTGGCGCACATGCTCGCAGCCGTGCTGGCGGACACGCTCGCGGACGTGCTGGCGGACACGCTCGCGGACGTGCTGGCGGACGTGCTGGCAGCCGTGCTGGCGCACATGCTCGCAGCCGTGCTGGCGGACACGCTCGCAGCCATGCTGGCGGACACGCTCGCAGCCATGCTGGCGGACACGCTCGCGGACGTGCTGGCAGCCGTGCTGGCGCACACGCGCGCTCAAAACCGCCCGCCGAACCGGACAACGGCCGCGCCTCTCGGCTTGACTGCGGGCATAGGGCAAGCGAGCTGTCCGGACTCCTACCAGAACCGCCGTACGGCGCAACTGCCCGCGGCCGCAGCCCATCTCCGCTTGACTTTCGCCCCAGTCCTAATATGTTCAGTGAAGATGAGTCCGCGTGCCTGCCGATTACTGATACAGCGCGTGGACATGTCGGGCCTCCCAACCTAACGATGATAGAGCGCGACTTCGACGTACCTTTCGTTGCCGACCTCGCTCTTCGCGAGAAACAGATCCAGCAGAACTATCGTCCCGTGATAGCGGTCCACAAGTGGTTCGCCCGCCGGCCTGGAACGCTGTTCCGCGGCCTGTTGCTGTCTGAGTTTGCGGCTCGGCCGCTTGCTCAGGTTTTCTATCAGAGCAACAATCTCGGTAGCATACGGGTCGCGGACCCTTTCATGGGTGGCGGGACCCCGGTCATGGAGGCCAATCGGGTCGGCTGCGAAGTCATCGGCTACGACATCAACCCGATGGCCTACTGGATAGTCAAGCAGGAAATGGCGACCCTCGACATCCCAGACTACCAAGCCGCTGCCGACAGCTTGATGCGTGGTCTTGCGTCAGAAGTCGGGCACCTATACCAGACCCGATGCCTTGAGTGCGGGTACAAGCAGGCGGAGGTCAAGTACTTCCTCTGGGTGAAGACACTGGACTGCGCCGGATGTGGCAAGGAGTTCGACCTGTTTCCGGGCTACCTGGTCGCGGCCGACAGCCGGCACCCCAAGAACGTGCTCATGTGCCGGAAGTGCGGTGAGCTGACTGAGGTCGTGAACTGCGATAGCCCCGGCCGCTGTCGAGCGTGTGAAGAGCCTCTTTCCATCGTCGGCCCGGCCCGGAATGGCCGCTGCCCGTGTCCACACTGCAAAGCTGAGAATTCGTATGCTACCGGGCGCTCGGAGGCCCCGAGACATAGGATGTTCGCAATCGAGTACCACTGCCCGCAGTGCCGGACTCGCCACCGAGGCAGGTTCTTCAAACGACCCGACGCCGGCGATACGGCCGTGTTCGATGCCGCCCGACAGCGATTGAAAGAAGCCGAGCTGGAATTCGTACCGGACGATGCCATCCCCCCCGGCGACGAGACCGACCGACTACTGCGCTGGGGCTATAGGCGCTACCGAGAGATGTTCAATGAACGCCAGCTTCTTGGTCTCGAACTCAGTTGCCGGGCAATCGAAAGGACTCCGAGCGGAGTCGTACGCGATGCGTTGCGGACCAACCTTTCCGACCTGCTGCGCTACCAAAACATGCTGTGCCGCTATGACACAGTTGCTCTGAAGTCCCTGGACATCTTCTCAGTTCACGGTTTCCCCGTCGGTCTTGTACAATGTGAATCCAACCTGCTCGGAGTCAGGGACAGACAGAAGGGAACCTGCATAGGGAGTGGAGGTTGGACCAACATCACCGACAAGTACCTGAGGGCCAAGTCCTATTGCGACGCCCCGTTTGAGTTCCGTCAACAAGGATTGGCAAAGGTGAAGGTAATGACCCCCGGCGAGTGGATAGGAACGACAAGGAATGGCTCGCGCCGACCGGAGACGAGGGAACTGAAGCTGCACTGTGGGGACGCGGCCGAATCTCGTCCGGCGCCGGCGAGCCTCGATGCGGTGATGACTGACCCGCCCTACTTCGGCAACGTTCAGTACGCCGAGCTGATGGACTTCTGCTACGTGTGGCTGCGCCGCATGGTCGGCTCCGACGCCGAGGGGTTTGCAGCTCCTTCGACCCGCAACCAGCAAGAACTCACCGGCAACGCGACTATGGGTCGCAACCTCACAATGTTCGCCGATGGCCTTTCCGCCGTTTTCCAGCGGATGGCCGAGGGCTTGAAACGCGGCGGCCCCTTTGTGTTCACGTACCACCATAATGACATTGAAGCGTACCTACCGATTGCCGTCGCGATGCTCGACGCCGGGCTCACCTGCTCTGCCTCCCTGCACTGCCCAGGCGAAATGGGGGCCTCGATACACATCAGCGGTACCAAGTCCTCGATAATTGACACGATCTTCGTATGCCGCACGACCGGCAGGCTCGGGAA
>DDXO01000018.1 GCA_002347155.1 Caldifarciminota bacterium UBA2258 | reverse complement strand
CGGTTTCCGGCCGGACTTCTAGGTTCATGCCGGGCGCTAGTTCAGACTCCTGATTCCTCAGCGCGGGCGTGAGGAATGCAGTAGTGGAATTGCATGGTAGTTTGTTGTCCGACACGAACTTCCCCACGTGTTGCTCATCGTAAGTGCGACCAGAGTAGCAATCCGGGGAGCCAATTTCGGTGTAGGGCTTCCTGATATTCACGCGCGGTGTGTGTATCTTGGCTAGTAGGCACGCCAGAAGGAGCCTAGCGCCTGCCCTGTTCTGCGGGTTCCTGGCGACGAACGCGACCTTCTCGGAGTAGGTTTCGTCGTTGATAAGCCGCTTGTTTCCGGCTTGGCTTGCACGCTTCAGAGCTGCAGAGAGGATTGTGCTTGGTTCAGGCACTGGCCCTCCTTCCGAGGGTGGTAATTAGTCCAGAGGACTTCGACTCGGGGTTGTTTCACAGAGTGGCAATAGGCGATAGGGGTTTCTGTTCTGTGCCAGTCGTGGTAGACATCGTTGAGAAGACTGCACGCGTAGCCCGAAAGAGCGACCTTACCCGTGACCTTGTGCAGCACGGCTCCGAGTTCGCGGTGTTCGTCGTCCGACATTTCGAAGCCGTATGCGTTGCTGTCTCCTCGCGACTCGTGTGGGTATGGAGGATCGCAGTAGAAGAGGGTTCCTTCGCTGTCGTAGCGGCGTATCACACTCAGGGCCTCGTCGTTCTCAATTTGAACGCGCAGTAGGCGTGCAGCTATGTCAGGCAACGCGTCCACGCCCCCGAACCATCGCGAGATGACGCCTGACATGCCGGCCCTGCTAGTATCCAGGCAGTTCGCCCACCTACCTATTGAGGCCTTCTGAGCCAGGCCCGTTCTTACTTGTCTGGCTCTGATGTAGAACAGCCTCGCTCGCTCTACGCTACCCAGACGCTTGCCAACAGACTTGATGGCGTCGTGGAATTCCTCTCTAGAGAATGGCGTGAGCGCGATGGCACGCGTGAGCTGGCCGGGCCTGTTGCGTAGCACCCGGAAGAAGTTCACAACCTCGCCGTCCATGTCGTTGTAGGTTTCCACCGGGGACGGCTTTCGATTGAGCAGCACTGCGCCGGACCCGCCGAAGGGCTCGCAGTAGTGCTGGGTAACCGGAAGGAGAGGCAGGAGCCAGTCGAGGTGGCTGTACTTACCTCCGTACCATCCGAACGCAATCAGCCGTCGCCGTCGGCGCGAGCCAACATACGGGGTTGGGGATCCTTTGCGTGCTACAGCCATGGTAGTGCCATCTACTCGGCCTCAGAATACAGCGACGACACTGCTACGTCAACACCCTGGCGAGTCTGAACACACTTACCTTGGGGTTCCTTCGATGTGGCACGCGTACGGTGCTTGGCTGTCCGCCTCGCTCCGCATCCGAATCTTCGGCACGGGAACTGCTTCACCTCGCCGGAGCCGGCCAGTGGGCAGGTCGCGCAGAGCGGACGCGCCCGGCAGACAGCGTAGCAGTGATGTACGATAAGAGCGTGGTACTCGTTGTACATGGCCACGGACGGTGGTATGTGAGTCATGAACAGAGACCGAATGCTCTCATAGTCCCACCGTCCCGTAATGAGGCCCAGACGTTCCAGGAATCGCGCCGTATACGCATCACACACAAATGAGAGCTTCCGACCCGCATATAGCAGTATGCTGTCCGCAGTCTCTCGACCTATACCCCGAATTGAGAGCATGTCGTTCCGTAGATGCTCGGTGTCGTGGTGGAACATGCGATCGAGCGACCCGCTATGGACCGTTGTGAGGTATGAGCAGAAGGCCTTTAGTTTCGTAGCCTTCTGATTGTAGAAGCGCGATTTCCTAATGTGCCCGGCGATGATCGACTCAGGTGAGTGCAGGATTGCGTCTGGGTGTAGGAGGCCAGCCCGGCGTAGCCCGGCAACCGCGAGACGAGCGTTGTGCCAAGAGACGTTCTGCGTCAGGATTGCCCCCGCTATCACCTCGAACCTCGTGCGCGCCGGCCACCAGTGCCTCGGACCGTAGAAACCGAACAGCTCGTCGTAGATGGCCAGCAGCCGACGGTCGATTGCTCCGGATTCCATAGGAAGTTCAGTGTAGGCTGGAGACGTCGCAGGTCAAGCCGAGGGCCGGAGCCTAAGGCTGGTTCGGCGGGCGGGCCCTAAGTCCTTGTTCACCCGGCCGGGCGCAATGGCGGGCTGGTTCTGTCGCGCAAAACCGGGTCCTGGCGGCGCACCCTGACTTGACCCGCCATTGTCAGAGTGGATAATTAGATACCGTCGCGCAAGCAGCAGCGCGGCGGCGGCAGCCGGCGGTTGCCGTCCAGTACACAACTCATGACGGCAGCCCTGGGTAGCGCGATGCTATTTACCCCGCGCTGCGGGGACGGGGACCGACGGGGCTGCGCTCCGAGACGACGGGTAGAGTGGTATCCACCCGAGCCGCAGATCTAGTCCCGGAAACACGCAGCCCCGTTCTACGCTCAGTATCGGCAGTCAGTTCCGCTTGCTCAGATACCGCCTCCCGCTTCCGCTCCCGTCGTAGGGCCACTGACCATTGAACCGCAGCCGTGCGTCGCCGCTGAGGGACGCCCACGCCGGCCACGGGCACACACCGGACCGGAGGTAGACACAAGCGGGCGCCGCGCAGGCCACGCGGCAGGCAACCTGGTTGGGCGTCCTGCGCATGCAGGGCGGGACTCTACGTTTCGGGTAGCCCAGCCGCTCCGCGTCTGGGTCCGCGAACGGGGACGCCGCGCGAAATCCGGTGCTGAGCAGGTCGGTATTGTGTGTGGAGCGTGCCTTGCCCGTCACTTATAGTACGTCCAAAGCACGTTCACCAGAGTCTCGCCGACGTCTGCGTGGATGGCGTTCTTCATCACGCCGACCCTTCTGAATCCGGCGTTCAGCAGCGCAACCATCAGGCGAAAGCGGTCACCGTCCGTATATACCGCGATGTCTGCTGCCAGCCCCTCCAAGTGTCGGGACATCAGCCTACCACCTTGCTCCAGGTTGTGCAACGGGCAGCGAAAGCCTGACCCAATCGTCATGGGCCCGAAGCTCCCGCGGGCGACTTCGAGTCGGCGGCAGAGCCTGGTCAGGTTCGTGAGGTTGAAGGCGTGACAGCAGGGGCACCAGAGCTCGCCGAGCGAGAAGTGCGGCGTGACCTTGTAGTCCGGGCCGTAGGCGGGGTCAGTCGGGGCGAACATGGAAGTCGTCCTTGAAGCGCACCGGGAGATGCAGGCGGTTGGCCAGGCGCTCAAGCTCGGGCTTGATGTCGCCCCACTTGTACGGGGTTGTGTGGTGGTTCAGCATACCGACCCAGACCAGCTCCAGACCCCGACCCGCAAGCCCGGTCAGCACCTGCGCCGCGTCCTCTTGCGTCAACACCGGCTCCAGAGACACGCCCGTCTTGATGCCGGCCCCACGCGCGCGCGCAAGGGCGGCCAGCCGCTCGCGTGCGCTTCCGGCGTGCGGCTCGAAGAAGGTGCAACGCTCCGGGTCCAGGGTCGTCAGTGACACCCAGTACCGGTCGCGCTCGCTCAGTTCGCCGAGCGTGGAATCGGGCAGGAAGCCGGACTTGGAGAGAAGCTGAACCGGAAAGTGGAAGCGGTGCAGGAGATTGATGACCGCCTCGGTTACGCCCGGCATCACGGCCCTGGGAAGCGGGTCGCCGAGAAAGCACAGGTGGACGTACGGCCGCTCGTCGGTCACCGCGGTCCACTCCTCACAGGCCGTCATCAGGTCGTCGAGCAGCCCTGGCCGAGGCTGCGGCTTCGGGCTGTAGTACTCGAACTCGCTGATGTGCAGGACGCGCGGGCAGTAGCAGTACCGGCAGCCGTGGGCGCAGCGGTCGTAGATGTTCACCGCGAGCTCGGCGTATACGCGGGCCGCTCCACGCGGAGTGTAGAGGCTGGTCATCGCACCGCCTTCCGAGTCCAAAACAACTGCCCGCACGGCAGACGGCGGAACTTGTCCCCGCGGTAGCCGTGCAGGTAGGCGTGCCTTGCGCTCGACGAAGCGCACACGCTCAGGCGGATGCCGCGCCGCAGTCGGCGGTCAATGCGACCGCGCAGGAAGGCGATGTAGGCGAGCGGGCGGGTTCGTGCGTTGTACGGATTCAGCATGGCATCCTCACCATCCGGTAACCACCGCCCGTGCGGCGCGGCCCGTAGGCGTACTGGACCATGCACTTCGAGCAGAGGTAGAGCTCGATGCCGCCGCGCACGGCCCGGCCGTCGGCCGTGACGTTTGCGAACCAGGTTTGGAAGAGGAACTCGTGCGAACGTTGCCCTTTCGCGGGCGTGTCGGTCAGTACCATGATCACCTTGGAGCCGCACTCGGGGCAGTGGCGGTGGTCGCGCGTGTAGTCGCAGTCGCTTGCACCGAGCCAGACGTATTCCGGCGAGCTAGACTTTGACCTTGACATCGCCCAACTCCCCGGATGGTGGGTACACGTCTATTGCGAACGCGAGTTCGGATGACGAGAGGTTGGACAGCGAGATGTGGACGCGCATGTAGCCGCGCTGCGGAGGGGTGATGACGGCGAGAGCATCCCCGGCCGGCGGCTTACTGGTCAGTTCGACGTACACGGCAGAGGCGGTCTTCTCAGCCACTGAGCACCTCCGGTTCTGCTGGTTCGAAGGTGTTGTCTTGGAAGCGGTAGAGGGACCAGTGGCCACGCTCGTTCTGCATGGCGCAGAAGAGCTTGAAGTGGTCGAGCAGGTACGAATAGCGCGAACTCAGCACCTGGGCCATGGAAATGTGGCCTCTCTGCCCCCTGACCTCAACGATAGCCAGGTTGCCGTCGTGCAGCCGCAGCATGATGTCGGGACCTTGCGTGGTGCCGGATACGATGACGCGCGGGTGTACTCCGGCATGACCAAGGTAGGAGTAGAACGACGAGATGCGGGTGGCTTCGAGTTCCCGTTTGGCGCGGGAGCCGGTGACGAAGTGTATGGAGTACTCGGGCGTCAGAATTGGCCGGGCTGAAGCCAGGCCGTGCGTGGAGGCGAAGAGGTGCCACTTGGACCGGATGTCGGGAGCAGCCTGGACCAAAGTGACGTGGTTCATGGGCCCTTTTGCGAGAGCCTGCGCCGCCAGCACCAGTGAGTTGCCCTTCCGGGCGTAGCGCCTGGCGCGGACGGGCCGCGAGGCCGACGGATCGAATGCACGTGTCATGACGCCGCCCTTGCGCTTACGCCCGATTCCTGAAAGAACCGGACGCCGGGCACAGACGCCCGTTCCTGCTGGCTGCGCGCGACCGACGACAGCTTGGTCGTGTTGGGCAGCTTGTACTCGTCGGGCAGCCTGACGAAGTCGGTGACCTCGTAGGTCCAGACCCTGCGAATGGTGACGCCCTTCGACCGGTCGTATCTCTCGCGGACTTCGATCTTATCGGCCACCGTGACTTCGGCCTTAGCCTGGGCGACTTCCGCTGCGGCTCTGGCCTCAGCCTCCTTGGCGCGGAGATCTGCCTGTCGCTTCTCTTCCGCGGCCAGCCTGCGCGCGTGCTCTTCATCGGCCTTCCGCTTCCGCTCGGCTTCCTCGGCCGCGTACTTCTCGGCCAGCCGCCGTCGCTCCTCGGCCCTGGCTGCGGCGAGCTTGGCCTCTTCCTTGGCTCGGCGCTCCTCTTCGGCTTTCCGCTCGGCCTCTTCCCGCTTGCGGCGCTCTTCCTCGGCCTTGCGCTGCGCCGCCTCGGCCTCGCGCCGGGCTTTCTTGGCCGCCTCGCGCTGCTTGCGGGCTTCTTCTTCGAGCCGCGCACGCTCGGCGGCGGCCTTCCGTTCGGCCTCCTCATGCTTGCGCCTGCGCTCGGCTTCCTCGGCGCGCCGCTTCTCCTCCATGTAGGCCTGCAGCGCGTTCTTGAGCTGGGTCTCGCGCACCTCCAGCAGCTTGCGCGGTTTCTCGAACAACGCATCCACGGCCTGCTTCGCGGCGAGCAGCGGCCCCGTGATTCCCCTCCTCATTTCCTCCAGCTTCTTAAGCCGGGCCTTCACGTCGGTCAAGTCGGCTGTGGCCACGTCAAACCCGGCCGCAGACCGGACCGGCGGGATCATCTGCGCGCAGACCGCGATCGACTCGCCAATGGCTCTTTCGGCTTCGGGCGTGACGACTCCCAGATTCGCCATGGCTAGTTCCTCGACGGTTCGATGACCGGCCGGCGCGCGACCGACCTGGCCGCACGCTCGAGTTCGTCGGCGCGGTGGGAAAACACCTGGATCGACTGGCGCGGCGATTCGTCATAGCAGAGCGCCAGCTTCTCGGCCTTGTCGCCGAGCAGACGCCTGACCTTCTCGATGTTGAGGGTTCGGGATTTGTCCAGCGTCCTGACGATGCGGTACTTGCCCGCGATCAGGCGCCGGGTTCGCAGCGCGGCCATCGCTTCGATGAGCTGGTCGCGTGCCTCTTCACGGACGTTGGTGGCGAAGGCGGCTGAGTCTCTGCCGGTGTAGTATGCGGCAGCCAGCGTCTCCACCACTTCCATTGCTGTTTGGCGGGCGGTTGCGTTCATCTCGCCGAGGCGACTGAACTTGACGCCCTGTATCAGCTTGGACATGCAGACCTCCTTGGGTAGAGTGGTTGCTGAATCATACGACGTGATGGATGCGCGTCAAACACTTTGTGCGTCCACGTACAATCCGCCTTGACAATGATAGCCGGCATGTAACCCGGTCGGGCCGGGCCCGGAAATGCCGAGAGCCCCGCGGGGAGTCGTTGCGCGGGGCTCTCTTGGATGTAACCCGAAATGGGTTATCGGCTACGTGGCCTTCGGTGAGTAGCCCACGAAGTGGACTACCTTGGTCTGGCCGTTGCCGGTGAACAGTTCGAGCTTGATGCCGCCCGTATCGACAATCGAGTTCGGCATCACTGTGAAGGCCCCGGTCGGTTTCGACCCGACCGCGGTCAGCTCGGCCGTGAGCTCACCGGTCGTGACGGTGTCGGGGTCGGTCATCCCCATCTTGACGAGGAAACCGGCCGCCGCACCGAGGTTCTCCAGCGGCATGCGCCCTCCTGGTTTGGTACTACGCGGTCATGCGCCCGGATTTATGCCGGGCTCCTGCCGGCCCGTTTGTCGTCACGGGCCGATGGGGGCCGCGACGCCGAAGCAGTCGGTGCGAATCGCCTGCAGGACGGCGGACGTGAGTCCGCGCGCCACCCACTTGGCGATGAGTACCGCGGCCTCGATGGCCAGGGTCTCGCCGGAGATCTCTTTGCGGTTGAGTGCCCACATCTCGCGGCCGAAGCACAGGTAGAACGGAATCTGGAGGGTCGACACGCCTGCGCCGTCGCAGACCTGCTTGACCGAGAGTTCCATGGCCGTCCCGAGCGGGGCCGCAGCCGCAAAGCGGGCCTTCATCAGGTCCTCTTTGGCGGTGAGGTCACGCGTGAGGTTGGCCGCGCTGTACTTCGCGTTGTACTTCCGAATCCTCGTGGTGATTGAGCTCATTTCGAATCACCTCCTTTCAGTTTGCTCATGTCCGGGCTTTCCGGCACGGCCGGTCTTCCATTGCGCTTTGCCGGGCTACGGCGCGATGGGTGCGCTGACGTTGAAGACGTCGGTGCGGATGGCCTGGAGCACGGCCTCGGTCAGGCCGCGCGCGACCCATTTGGCGATGAGTACCGCGGCCTCGATGGCCAGCGTCTCACCCCGCGTGCCGCGCCGGTAGAGCGACCACAGTTCGCGGCCGAAGCAGAGGTAGAACGGGTACTGGATCATCGAGACGCCGGCTCCGTTCAGGACTTCGCGGACCTGGAGGTCGGTCGTGTGCATCTCCACCATGGCCTGGGCGGCGTTGGTTTTGATGTCGGCGATCTGCGGCTCAACCTGGGCCGCGACGCGCTCGGGCGTGATTGCGACGTTGTAGTTCTCTATGCGACGAGTCGGATCTATCATCGAAACATCACCTTCTTTCTGCGCTCGGGGCCAGCGGTGAACGCGCGTCGTGCCGGATGACGCGAACCCTCCACGGGCTCCGTGCTGATGCGGTCATTTCATCCTGCCAGTCCGGCTAGACGAACTGGAAATAGCCTTCGAACGTGTGCACCCGGTGCAGGCCGATCCTGATGTTGAGGAACTTGTCCCTCACCCTCGGGTCGTCCCGCCTGGCGATCAGCTTGCCGACCGGCTGGTCGGCGATGTCGGCGCTGAACTGACCGTTCTCGGCTGCGAACTGCAGCGCCTTCAGGGCAAGCATGGCCCAGAAACGGCTCATCTACTCCTCCTTTTCAGAGTTGCGGTGTACGCGGACGCCACCGACGAGGACGCCGCACACGGCCGCGCTCATCGCGCCGCAGCATGCCCCGGTGATGACACCGTCCTTGCCCATCCTGATGGCCGTGAGCGCCACGGCGGACATGGCGAGTATCACCAACGCCACAAGCGCTGCCAGCACGTAGAAACGCCTGCCTGACGCATACGGACACATCGCCGGTCCGGGGCAACGCTTCATGAACAGATACCGCAGGGCCTACCCGGGATAGCCCGGTCTATGGTCGGGTGGGTCAAAGGGCGAACCTCTCGGTCACACTCTCATGGTGCCACCCCGCTACTCGATGTCAAGACAAATCTACTTGTAAGTGGATAACTATGTGGAAAGCCCCGTGGAACGGGCTTTTGGCGAGGATTTTGGGTATAACCCGGGGGTCAAAATGTGTATGAAATGTGGATAACCAGGGCATCCCGACATGGTTAGTTCTGTCGAGTATGTTCTAATGTGGTGGTGGTATCTAGTTACTTATCCCCACGCATCCACAACCCAACAGCAACAGCAAGTCTAGATATATCATTTGTTGTTGTTCCGGAAGGGCGGGCGCGGAGCGAGGTAGAGGTAGAGGTAGAGGTAGAGGTAGAGGTAGAGGACGAGGAACAGGTTGAGGTCAAGGTAGAGGTAGAGGTAGAGGAACAGGTTGAGGTCGAGACCGGCGAGGACATCCACAGATTACACAGATTACACAGATTCCGAGGACATCGGGGTTTGTTCCGAGCCGGGGGCAATCTGCGCGTCGGCTTGACATCCATGCCTGCGAACCTAGAATCCTGTTACATGAAGTCGCGAGAGCTGGAGCCCGTTCTTGACATCCGCCAGAAATATGGGAAGTGTCTCTCTTTCCCGGAGAAATCACCACAGGCCAGATCGCGCGGTGCATCGGGCAGAATGACAACACTGCTAACGGAAGCCGGCGTGCTCCGCTAGCCGTTTGGTCCCGTCCATGAAGACGCGAGAGCCCGATTCAGCACAGACAGAGCCTCGAAATGTGGTAGCTGTCCCTGTCTTCGCCCCTAGAATGAGCCATGCTCAGGCGGCCATTCGGGCCACTGGATTGATGATGCCGCTCAAAGTAGGCTCCGCGTTGCGGGGAGGCCTTGGCGAAGATGCGATGAGTAGAGTGCTCCAAATGCTACCCGGAGGGCAACCTGCCCGCTCGATGTCTGCAGAATCCCGGGGTTAGCCGAGTGCCGTTCAAATACTCCTGCTTTATCAGCTACCGGCACTGCGATCACGAACTGGGCAGGAGAGTTGTCAACGAGTTCTACGAAGGTCTCGTCGGAGAATTGGAGCTGTCAACGCTGCCGGCGTTTCTTGACAAGGACGGACTGGAAACCGGGGACTTCTACAATGAGCGGCTCGCGCACGAGCTCTGCCGAAGCGTCTGCCTTGTCATGGTATGCTTCCCCAACTACTTCTCGGTCGAACACTCATACTGCACACGTGAGTACTTCGCCATGAAGGGACTTGAGGAGGAGAGGCTAGCTGTCATTGACTCGGCTGAAGAAAAGGACAAAGGCCTGATCATTCCCATCGTATTCAGAGGATTACATCATCTCCCAAGGGAGATTACGGGTCGCAGAATGTGCAGGATGTTCGACTCGTTCCTTCTATCCACTCCCGAATTGCACAGACACCCGGAGTTCGCACCATCCATCAAGGAGATCGCAGAGTACATAGCCGACCGCCACAGGGCATTGCAGCCATACGAGTCCCGCATTGTGACAGACTGTGACCGTTTCGCTCTGCCGTCGATTGCAGAGGTCACTCCATGGCTGCGGGAATTCGCCATCCCCGCGCCGGCATTCCCGTCTCTTGCCGGAGGGAACGGATGAATACACCAGGACGCATCATCGCGTTCTACTCCTACAAAGGTGGGACGGGCCGAACGATGGCCCTCGCAAATACAGGGTGTGTGCTTGCCGAAAGGACCAGACAGGGGCGCGGTGTTCTGATGATAGACTGGGACTTGGAAGCCCCAGGGCTGCATCGCTTCTTCCCTGACGCTAAGTATCAAGGAACCGGGCATAAGGGTGTTTCGGAAGGAGACGTAGGAATTGTGGACCTATTCGAGGCGGCTGCCCAGTTGCCTGGGTCTCCGAATAGGCTGATTGAGATGCTGGAGCGAGCACCGATCCCGGCTTCGCCCAAGGCACCCAACCTGCATATCATCGTGGCGGGGCGGCCAGATGGTCTATACGCCGAGCGAGCCAGCCGCCTTGACTGGCGGCGCATCTTCGAGAACACACCGGGTGCCTTTGACGTGTTATCGAACTACATATCACAGAAGTACGACTACGTCCTTATCGACTCCCGCACAGGCGTCACCGATATCGGAGGTATCTGCACTGCGCTCATGCCTGAAAAGCTGGTTACGGTGTTCACTCCCAATAGACAGAGCCTGACCGGTGCGCTTGAGACTGCGAGGACGGCTGTGAACTACCGTCGCCAGGCCGGTGACCCGAGACCACTCGTGTTGTACCCCCTTCCCTCCAGAGTCGAGAACTCCGAGCTGAAGCTCAAGGAAGCGTGGCGCCGGGGGGACGCCGCGGGGTCTATCATTGGGTACCAACAGGAGTTCGAATCGCTATTCCGGGAATGCTACTCGCTCAAGAAGTGTGACCTGAATCGCTACTTCGACGAGGCAGAAGTGCAGCACGTCGCCGCGTACTCCTATGGAGAGAAGGTCGCCGTTCTTGAAGAGAAGTCGGACGAGCGACTGTCCCTCTCACGAAGCTACAGGCGCTTCACGGAACTCCTTGTAGGTGATCTGCAACCTTGGGAACTGGGTGGTCGATTCGACATCCTCATCTCCGCCGCGCCCGAGGATAGCGAAAGCGCGCGTCAGTTGGCGCGGAAACTCCGGGATCGTGGAATATGGGTTTGGCATGAGGATGCTGGGCTACAACCGGGATCAGATTGGCGCAGAGCCATCGGCGACGCTATCAAGAGAGCCAAGGTGATTCTGTTCCTAGCGACGCCTCACAGTATCCGCAACCCCAATGTGATATTCGAACTCGGCGTGGCCGAAGCATCCGGCATACGCATAGTGCCAATCATAAGAGGGGTGAAGGTCGACGATCTTCCCTTTCTAATCCAGGGTCTGCATATGCACGAATACAGGGGTACGCCACAGCTGGCGTCCGAGTTGTCGAAGCTCATTGCCGAAGCCCAGGGCGTTTCGTGAACTCAGTCCCACGGGGCTCAATAAGGAGGAGATTAGGGTCAGGCACCCGATTTCGGGAAGCCTTCCCCATTGAAGATTCGAGATTGACGATTGCAGAATGACGCGGCTGCGCCGCGAGGTTAAGGTCGAGGTTAAGGTTGAGGTTGAGGTAGAGGTAGAGGAACAGGCTGAGACACAGCGCGGCTGCGCCGCGAGGTTGAGGTTGAGGCAGCGCGACCGCAGGTCGCGAGTTTCCAGGTGCCAGTTTGCAGTTGGCAGTGCCCGAGCCGGCTGACGGCTTCCGGCCAACAGCCGGTGGTTGGTCTCTGGTTCCTAGTTTCTGGTTCCTAGTTCCTGGTTCTTGGTTCCTCGTTTCCGGGCCTCTGCCGACCCGGCCACTGGACCACTGGACCACTTGATCCCTCTGTCCCTCTCCCCTTCCATTTGACACCCCCCGCCCGCGAGTCTATCATGTCCGCGATGAAGCGCGGCGTTCTGCTCTGCCTGCTGCTGGTCGTCTTGCTGCCGACCGCCTGCCATCACGCTTCTCTTCCTCCGCCTGGGCAACCCACACTGGAAGTCGATGGCCGCGAGATCCTGGTCGAGCCGTCGATCTTTCGGAACATCATGCCTGGCGGACCGCCCGGTGGAGGCCCGATGATGTTGTACGTCCACCTCCAGGCCGCTGACTCGCTCGCGCTCCCATCGGGTCTCGTTGCGACTCACGCCTGGGTCGTCGACAGTCCCAAGGTCTGGGAAACCGAGTTGGAGCGCGATCCGTCATGGACGCCCATCTACGTCGCCAGGTTCTACGTCTCCAACGGACCGAAGTGGGGCATTGGCATCTACGTGGACGTCACCGTGCGCATTGACCGCGAGGGCGGCACCTACTGGTATGTCGAGGTTCCCGACTGCCTCATCGAAGGGGCGATCTAGACACGTTGGCGAGAGAGGTCACAAGCTCGCCATGATTCCGCCCGCGGATTTGACACACACGCCGCCGGCACTATCATCACGTATGCAGCCTGAGAGGACCAAAGGGAACCACGTTCAGCTGTTGTGGACGGCGTGCCTGTCGCTGCTGACGGTGGCATGCGTCCTCCAACCTGACTATGCTGGTTACGTCTATCCATCGCCTGCTAACTTGAGCCTGAAACTCTCCAGCCTCGCCTCCCAGTACTCGACCACGGACACATTCTTTGGCACTCTCACGTTCACCAACCTCAGCGACAAGACGGTCTTCTGGCACAGTGGTGCCTGCGGGCCCACCGAAATCGGCCTCTACGACTGGAGCGACACGCTGCGCCGGCACTGCTATCCCGACTCTGGGCGCCGGACAGCCTTCGGGCTGGGCCCGCACGAGAGGCTGGTGGACACTTTCCGCTTCGCGCTCTCCGTGCCACCGGTTACGCTACCGTCCGCCTTGTATTGGTGCCGCGCCTGGCTGACCGCCAGCGAGGACGTCCGCTCAGAAACGACCGTTTTTCTCAATCGCCCGTCAGAAAGGCCCTAACCAGGGATATGAGAAACAAGGACACGCTTCCGCTACAGCTTCAGCCCGCAAGCCGTGAGCCGCGTCCCACCCTGTCCGCCAGTCGGCAATCTGTAATCTGGAATCTGCAATCGGTTGGCCCTGAGCCGCAGGCCGTCGGCCGTCCAACCCCGCGAATTTGACACGGAAGCCCGCAGGTCTATCATGTCCGCGATGAGATTTGAGTGCGAGTGGGCTCCCGCTTGCGGCCTGTCCGCAGTCCGAATGGGCGGACGCTGGGGCTATGTCGACATGAAGCGCCGTCTGGTGATTGAGCCGCAGTACGACTGGGTGACGTTCTTCCACCGGGACGCGGCGATGGTCTGCCTGGCCGGAAGGGTGCTGTTCATTGACACCAAGGGCCGTGAGCTGCCGGAGCCGACGGTGGTGCAGCGGGGGCTGCGCCAACAGCCCTGGCGCGGCGTCCCTCGGCCTCGTCGCTCGGCGGTCTCAGGACGGGAGTACGCCCGGATCAGCCCCTTGTCCGTTCCGCGCAGTTTCTTCGGCCCCAGGAAGTGACCCGGGAGTTCCGCGCCTCGATGGTCCGGATTCCGAGCAGGCGACTGCGTCGCGAGGGCAAGGTCAAGGTTGAGGTTGAGGCTGAGGACAAGGACAGGTTGAGGTTGAGGTTGAGGTTGAGGAACAGGTTGAGACACAACGCGGCTGCGCCGCAGCCAGCAGCTAGCCCAAGCGCAAGCGCAAGCTCAAGCTCAAGCCGGCTGATGCTTCCTGCCGTTCCCTCGCCCCCTTCTCTTCAGCTTCTCTGATCCTCACCCCTACATCGAATACCACGTCACGCGGTTCATTATAATGAACCGCGTGGCTTCTCACTCAGGCAGAGAATCGCCGCCGATTTGACATCCCCGCCCCATCCACAGGCATTTTGGATTGCAGGTTGCAGATGGTGGATTGCGTCCGTAGACCTTAGTCCTTAGTCCGTAGTCCTTAGTCCCTGGTCCTTAGTCCCTGGTCCTTGCCCGAAGGTTCCATACCACGCAATTCACTTGGGTGAGCTGAGACCGGCCCGCTCATAGATGGCGCGGGTGCACACGGTCAAATCTGAGAGAGGCCGTGCGCACCCGCTATGGCGATCGGCAGTGTCCGCCGCAAGGGACGGCGGACGTGTCTATTATCGCCGGCGCGCCCATCCTGTCAAGCCGCAGCATTGGGGACACGGGCAGGCGGAGACACAACGCGCCGCTGGCGCGAGGTCAAGGTTGAGGTTGAGGTCAAGGTAGAGGTAGAGGTGGAGGTAGAGGAACAGGTAGAGGTAGAGGCTGAGGCTGAGGCTGAGACCGGCGCGGACATCCACAGATTCCACAGATTACACAGATTCCGAGGACATCGGGGTTTGTTCCGAGCCGGGGGGACAGGGGGCGGGAGGCAGTAGGCAGTAGACAGGAGACAGG
>DDXO01000131.1 GCA_002347155.1 Caldifarciminota bacterium UBA2258 | reverse complement strand
CCCGTGGTCAACGTGACCAATGGTGCCGACGTTGACGTGCGGCTTGGTTCGCGCGAATTTTTCCTTCGCCATTTGGCCATTCCTCCTGTCGGACTTATCTGCTGGTTCTCAATGAACTTGTAGCCTATCCAAGGCTGGACAACAATGAGCCCACGGCCGGAATTGAACCGGCGACCTCTTCCTTACCAAGGAAGTGCTCTACCGACTGAGCTACATGGGCGAGACCGGTGCAGGCAATTATAGATATAACCTACGCCTAGTCAATAACTAAATGCAAACGCCGCCCGACGGCCACACCGGCCGTCCTGGCGCTCGGACCTCACCGCCCGGCGAGTGCGTATGCTCCGGGCCTAACCTGTTGTACGAACCTACATTACCACGGCACTTCGGCCGTCACTGCAACCGGCGCAGTCTTGACATCCATCCTGTAAAGCGGGCGATGGGAGTCGAACCCACGCAAACAGCTTGGAAGGCTGTTGTGCTACCACTACACCACGCCCGCACTCGAAACGGTGCAGACGTCACCGGTTGTCGAACATCCGCAGCCGACCGGGGTGCGGACGCCTGACCTGTCGGTGCAGCAAGAACCGGCTCGGTCAGGCATGGACGGGGAAGGATTTGAACCTCCGTAGGCGTAAAGCCAGCAGATTTACAGTCTGCCCCCTTTGACCACTCGGGTACCCGTCCGCAAGCCTGTAACAATCAGCCGACAGAGGGATTCGAACCCCCGACCTGTGGTTTACAAAACCACTGCTCTGCCAACTGAGCTATATCGGCATCCGCGCCGGATACGGCCGACGCGGCCAGTGAACTATAGCCCAAAAACCCCGAGGGTCAAGAACCCACGGCGCCCTGAATCCGAAAGAATCGGCCATGAAGACACTGAGGTCCAGGCTCGAAATCCGAAACCAGAATGACGATTCAAATCCGACTACCCAATTCGGCGTTTCCCATTCGAGCCTCAATCGGAATTCGAACTTCGGGATTCGTGCTTTGCCGAGGTAGTGCCTTCGTGGCTCGAATGCCGGATTCGGGGACCAAACCTGCGTTTGACTTGGCCTCGTACTCGAATATCCTCTTACATGCGTCAAACACTGCTGCTGCTCAGTATCTGTATCTGCCTCGCCCAGGCGGCAAGCGACTCAATCTGGCATAACCTCCGCGCCCGCTACCTCGGGCTGAAGACGCTCTCCGGCACTTTCACCGAGAACATCTGCTCCGAACTGCAGGGAACTTGTACCCAGTTCGAAGGCAGGTTCGCCATTGCCGTCCCGGCCAAGTACCGCCTGGAAGTCACCGAAGGAATGAAGCAACTCTTCGTCTCGGACAGCACGAACCTCTGGATATACCTTGCCGACGAGAAACGGGCGATGAAACAACCGGCCGGAGGCTTCGCTCCGGTCCTCGCCTTCCTCGGCCCGGTGCTCGACTCGACCGCGACCGCTGCAGTCTCAAAGGACTCCACCGGCATCTACGTCGTGAAGGTCTCGATGGGCGATGAAATGTCGGCGCTGAATGATCTCGTGCTCGAACTCAACGAGGCGGGGACCCGAATCAACGGCTTCTCCTTCAACGACGGCATGGGCCAGAAGATCCACTTCAGCTTCTACGACCAGCAGTGGAACCCGAAACTCTCCCCGGAGACGTTCAAGTTCACGCCGCCCAAAGGCGTGGCAGTAGAAGAATAGCGCAAGTCTGCGACGGATAGTGCAGGATCCAGAAACCAGAGACCAGAACCGAGAGTTGTCGGCAATTCTGGATTCCAGATTCTGGACTCTGGACTCTGATCTACAGGCCTCCTCATGCTGAAGGACTCCGGCCGGTGCTTTGCCTGCGGCAAAGACAACCCGCAGGGCCTCCAGCTTGAAGTCAGGAAGACACCCGACGGCGTTGAACTCGACTACATCCTGCCCGAACACTTTGCCGGCTGGCAGGGCATCGCGCACGGCGGCATCGTTGCGACCATCCTCGACGAACTCCTTGCCTGGGCCTGCACCAATGCCGGCCGCAACTGCGTCACCGCGGAGATGACGGTCCGCTACCGCAAACCGGTCAGGACCGGCAGCCCGCTCAAAGGCCTCGGCCGGGTCACCGGTGAAAAGGGCAGACTCCTGTTCACCGAGGCTACATTGCTCGACGAGTCCGGCAATCTCGTCGCTCAAGCCACCGGCAAGATGATGCGCGTCGCTGACGCGAATGTTCAGTGACCAGTTTGCAGTTCCCAGTGTAGCGGTCCCGGTGCGTCAGGTCCGTCCCCAGTCCCCAGCCCCTCGCCCCTCGCCCCTCTCCGCCTGCGTTGTCTTCTTGGGCTGCCCAAAGAACCAGATTGACTCCGAACACGTTCTCGGCTCGCTGAGCCAGGCCGGCCACAATCTGACCACTGACCCAGAGTCCGCGGACGTGATTATCATCACAACCTGCGCCTTCCTCCAGTCCGCTGTCCGCGAATCCGAGGCCGCTATTGAAGAGGCGATCAAGCTCAAGCGAGGAAGCTCAAGCAGGCGAGTCGTGGTTGCCGGCTGCCTGGTCGAGCGCTACGGTGCCGGCCTCAAGAAGAAGTTCCCCTCCGTCGACCTCTGGGTCCCGCTCCGCGACATGCCCCGTATCCCGCAACTCCTGGTCCCAAGCCTCAAGCCACAAGCCGCAAGCTCCGGCAAATCTGAAGTCTGCAATCTGAAATCTGCAATCTGCAATGAGTCTCCCCGCGTCTTGTCCACTCCGCCCCACTTCGCCTATCTCAAAATCGCCGACGGCTGCGACAACCGCTGCTCCTACTGCATGATTCCCGACATCCGCGGCCCATTCCATTCTCGGCCAATGCCCGATATCATCGCCGAAGCCACAGAACTGGCCCGTGCCGGCGTCAAGGAGTTGGTCCTCGTCGCGCAGGACACCACGCTCTACGGCACGGATCTCAGGATCGGAGTTCACCACCAAGACACAAAGGCACAAAGAAGCAGACTGGCGGAGCTGCTTGCCGAACTGGGGCGGATCGACGGAATCCGCTGGCTCCGGTTGATGTACACGCACCCCGCGCACCTCACCGAAGACGTCATCGACCAGTTCGCCTCCAACCCCAAGCTCTGTCGTTACATCGACCTGCCCATTCAGCACGTTGCCGACCACCTGCTTGAGAAGATGAACCGCCGCTACACCCGGCAGGACGTCGAGTTACTGCTCGAACCCCTGCGGGCGATACCGGACATGCACATCCGCACGACCATCATCGTCGGCCTGCCCGGCGAGACTGCCCGCGACTTCGAAGAACTGCTCGCCTTTGTCCGCTCTGCCCGGTTCGACCGACTCTCCTGCTACGCCTACTCGCCCGAAATCGGCACCAAAGCCGCGCGCCTGCCCGACCAGGTCTCCCCTGCCGTGAAGAAAGAACGCGTCCGCCGCCTGATGCTCGCGCAGGCTGCAATCTCGCGCGCGAACCTCAAGAAGCTAGTCGGCCGCAAGCTCACCGCGCTGGTCGATGCCCTGACGGCAGACACGGGGTCTTACCACAAAGCATGCCCTGAGCGAAGCCGAAGGGACACCAAGACACCAAGTCCCGGCTCGGGAAATCGTCAATCGTCACTCGTCACTCGTCATTCGTCCAAGGGCATATCTGGCCTTGGACGGACCGAGTGGGATGCGCCCGAAATCGACGGTGTGGCCAAGCTCTCCGGCCGCAGCGTCCGCCCCGGCACCTTCGTCCGCGTCCTGGTCACCGGCTCCTCAACGCACGATCTCTCCGCCCGAGTCCTATAGAGCCGCGAACCGCGCACCGTAGACCGTTCACCGCACTCCGTCGTCCGCCACTTCTGACTTCTGCATAC
>DDXO01000103.1 GCA_002347155.1 Caldifarciminota bacterium UBA2258 | reverse complement strand
ACATCAAGAACTGTCCAGTATTTCGTGCTCTCCGTAATGACCAACGAGGGACCAACGAGGGACACTCTCCTATTTCCGGCCGATGTCAAGACACGGCATCACGGAATCGTCGTCCCGGTGACGCAGTAGTCAATTCCTGACGCGCGCGGGGCCGTTGGCCGCAGGCCATTTCAGATTACAGGCTGTGGATTGCAGATTGGTAAGACAGGGGTCCAGGAGTCGAGGATTCCTGGGGGGCTGGTGGCGGACTTCGGATGGGTCGGGACCCGGAAATCAGACGTACGGCGCCGGGCTCGGCCAAGCGGGCACGCGGCCCCGGACCGCGAGTTCCCATTTTGCAGTATCGGAATACGCCACCAGTTTCAGACTGGCATTGGTTCATCGGTCAATGGTTGCGGGGTGCTGGCGGGGTGGGAGGCTGAAGGTTGAGGGATGGGGAAAGAGGAGTGAGGAGAAGCCGTCCGACCGGGCGCTACCTGAGCCTGTACAACCGGAACTTCCGCGGGGTCCGGGTCTCTACCACCAGCGTACGCTGCGGGAACCTGGCCAGGAGCGCCTCGAATATCGTGAGCATCACCGGGTTCTGCTCGCCGGACTTCATGGTCAGGCCGGCGTAGAGCGGCCGGTCACCGGCGAAGACCGAGTCGAGCGGAATCGGGACGTTGAACTCGGCGATGTGGCGGTAGTCGCGCCAGCCCCACGCGTGGCTCACCAGTTCAGACGTACTCGCGTCGCATAGCAGCAGTGCGGACTCAGGTACGTTGTCGAGCAGGAGCCGCTGGTATTCGGACTGCACCGCAAGAAAGCGGTCGTGACGGAGCTGGATGGCGATGCTCAAGAGCGCCATACATGCGACCGCCGCGTACTTGAGCCAGTTGGCGCGAAGCCGGCCGAGCAGGCGGTCAGCGACGAGCACAAACGATATCATGAAGAACGGCAGTCCGGGCAGGAGGTAGCGGAGTCCGAGGGTGAGGCGGGCCGGCAGGTTCGGCACATCGTAGGTGTAGGAGAAGAAGCAGTAGAGGCCGAGCACCGCATACGCAGGCAGGCCGAGGAGCAGGCGGTTTCCTTTGCCGGAAGCGAGCGGCGCGGCGAGCATCAGCGGGTAGAGCAGCAGCAGCGTGGTTCCGTAGTACCAGGCGTTGTGGGGGAAGAATGCCGGGGAGAACTGCCCGGTCAGATACATCGGGAAGGAGAATGGAGAACCATAGGCGTACGCGTTGTACGCAGCTATCAGCGCAGCCGGCGGCAGGAAACCGACAGCGAGCAGCAGGGCCGAGCGCAGCCGCGAGCCTCGTGGCCGCAGCGCCAACAGCAGGAACACGGGCAGGAAGACTGCATTCGAGTACCGCACTAGGCAGGCAAGGCCGAGGATAAACCCGGAGAGGACGAGCCAGTTCCTGCCGCGCAGCAGGCAGTAGAACGAGGCGAGAACAAGCGTCGCGGACAAGAGGTCGCTCATCACCGTCCGCGACAGGAGAACGACTGCGGGGTAAAACAGGTAGAGGAGCGCCCAGACCGGGTCGGTGCCGGGGGAGAGGCGCTTGAGGATAAGCCCGACGAGCGCGAGGCCAGCGAGCGCGAGCAGCAGCCCGGAGACGAAGACCGCCCGCCAGTTGGGCAGGGTGAACGGCGCGAGAAAGAGCGAGGTGCCGGGCGGGTATTTGCTTACCAGATGGCCGTTTGACTCGACCGTCATGTGCGGGGCCGGGATGGCCGAGCCTTCGTAGGCAAGTCGGCCGGTCCGGATGAGGTAAGCGCCGGTCAGATAGGCGTTCTCATCGACAATGGCGGTCGTGCGCGGGTAAAGCGCCAGAAAGGCAAGGAGATAGACCAGGATGCCGGCAACAAGGAGCAACGCCGTACGGCCGCGACGGGTCTTCACGCCGGAGGATGATAAGACCATGGTGAACCAAGTCAAGGAGGTGTTTCCCGGCAACCGTTGACTTCTGAGGCAGTGTCAATAGAATACACGTCTATGCCCATGCTAAGCGATATGCGCAAGCGCGTCCGCGTTATAATGATCATCGTGGTTGTGGCGTTCGTCGCGGGCTTCCTCATGAGCGAGCTCTGGCACCTGATTGAAACCCGCGGGGGCCGGCAGGCGCGCAATGCCCGCGGGTATGTCGGCCAGATCGGCGATCACAATGTCACGTCCGATGAGTACCGGGCCGCGCTCAGCTACATGACCGATAAGTACAAGAGCGAGAACCGGTTACGCGACCTGTCCAACGATGACTATCAGACAATTGAACAGCAGGCGTGGAAGTACCTTGTTGAGGAAGTTACCTGGGCGAAGGTGAGGAAGACCGCGCGGGTCGGCATCACCCAGGATGAGATGATGGAAATCATCAAGTCCAACCCGCCCGAGGAACTGCGCGACCGGCCCGAACTGCTGACCGACGGCAAGTTCGACCAGCAGAAGTACCTGCAGGTCATGAACGCGCCGGAAAACCGTGCGTACTTCTCCAAGTACGCCCAGCAGATCGTCGAGATGCTGCCCCGGGAGAAGTTCCGGATTGACGTTATCAACGCCTACCGGCCTACAAATGCCGAAGTCGAGGACGCGCTGGCCGCGGCCAACACCCTCTGGCAGACGACGTCGCTCTACTTCGGGGCGCGGGCCGTGCCGCAGAAGTTCGAGCCGACCGAGGACGAGACAAAGGCGTGGTTCGAGGCGCACAAAGACAGCTTCCGCACGCGGGAGAGCTGGCAGCTCAGCTACGTCTTCTTCCCGCTGGGCATCACTGCGCAGGACTCGACCGACGCCAAAGAACTCATCGACCGGGCCTACGCGCAACTCACGAAGGGTGAGACATTCAACCTGACCACCCTCGACTACAGCGACCTCGAGGGCGAGACGCTGCCGGCCATGACCCAGCGTGCCGGGCTCGACAAGGAGACCGACGGCGTCCTGTCCCGGCTGAAGCCCGGCCAGTACAGCTCGCCCTACCTGCTCCCGTACGGCTGGCAGATTGTCCAGCTCGACAGCGCGAAGAAAGACTCGGTCGCATACCGGCGCATCCTCGTCCGGGTCAAGATGGGCACCGAGGCGGTCGCAACGGTGCGTGATTCGGTCCGCGCATTCATCTATAACGCACCGGCTGAGCGGTTCGACACGCTTGCGGCCCGGTTCGGCCTGACCGTGCAACAGGCGCGTCCGCTCGTCGGCGACCAGAAGGACCTGCCCGGCCTCGACGTCGAGAACCCGGGCGAACTCATCGCGTGGACGAAGAAGGCGAAGCCGGGGCAGGTTTTCGACGCACCGCTGCGTGGCGCCGGCGGCTACTACGTGTTCGCGCTCACCGAAGTGAAGCCGGCGGCCTATGCCGACTACGAGAAGGTCAAACGCGCCGTGCTCTTCCGCATGCGCCAGGAAAAAGAGCGGGCGGCCTGGACCGAGGTGGCCCGGCAGGCGCTCGCCGCGGTCAAGGCCGGCAAGAGCTTCGAGCAGTACGCCGCGGAAAACCCGCTCGTCGAACTGCAGACCGACTCCTTCGCGGGCTTGATGGACTGCCGGCGCAAGAAGGGCCCCGAATTTGCCGGCGCGCTGGCCGCGCTCAATCCCGGCGAGAAGGCCGGCGTCATTGAGACGAACTGGGGCGCGTTCATCGTGCGCTGCGACGCCCGGACGTCAGTTTCCACGCTCGAGGCTGCGGCCTACGTGGACCAGCGCCGGTCCCGGGTCGGGCAGGAATTCATGGCCGAGTTCTTGAAGCAGCCCGAGGTCAAAGACTACCGGGACGCGCTGGCATATTGACAACCCCGTAGCGGCGGGGTAGATTTAACCTGGAGTCGGGCGCGGTTTGTCGGAGCCTGACGGGTGTCCTAACGTAGTGCGTGGCGCTCGCCGCCATGCCGGACAACTTGGCCCCATCGTCTAGCGGTTCAGGACATCACTCTTTCAAGGTGAAGACATGGGTTCGACTCCCATTGGGGCCGGATGGTTTTGCGGAAAACGGGGACTGTACCGCGCCGAGTCCGACGCAGGTGCTCCGGGGCACTGTCCCCTGTTTTCCGGGGCAAAACTGACGCGGGAGTAGCTCAGTTGGTAGAGC
>DDXO01000100.1 GCA_002347155.1 Caldifarciminota bacterium UBA2258 | reverse complement strand
GCAGCGCGAGGTGCGACAAGGCTAACAACTGCGCGTACTTCGACTCAAGCATCGAGTCGAACAACGCCGCTAACATCTGCCGGAACAGCGACGGGTACGACCGAGAATTCAGGTTGAGGTTAAGGTTGAGGTTGAGGCCGAAGTTCAGGTTGAGGTTCAGCTCAGGACACAGCTTACGACACACCTGCCGACACAGCACGCCATACAGCTTGCGACACGTCTGCGGGTACTTCCTGATGAACGACGAATCGTACTTCGCGAGACCAAACGCCGCGTGCAATGAATGACCGAGGCTCAGGTCAAGGTTAAGATTCAGCGCGGGATTCAGTTGCCGACGCACTTGCCGACGCAGCGCGCTGCGCGGTGAAAGGTCCATTGGCCGACGCTTCCCGACGAGCAATGGGAGGTGTTTTGACCGGCCGAATCAGAGGTAGAGGTTGAGGTTGGCTTCGCCCCTGTAGAAACAGTGGAGGTTGAGTGCATGATTCAGTTGACGATACAGCGCGCGACGCAGTTTGAGACGCGGTTGACGGTACGTTTGCCGGTGCTTTCTGACGTGCAATGTGAGGTACTTTGACCGACCCAATCGTGGCTTCGCTGCAAGGCTCTGATTGTCAGTGTCGGTCGCCGAGCTGCTTGCAGGATCCGTCGCGCCTAGGCCCTGCGGTCAGGCAGGAGCGAGAGCGCTACTCGCTAGGCCGCGACTTCGATGGTGCCGGGTTCGCCCGCTACGACCGAACCAACCACGGCGGAGAGAATGCCGGAATCCTGCGCCCGGCGCTGGAAGTCTGCGACCCGGTTCTCAGGCAGGGCAATCAGTAGCCCGCCTGAACTCTGGGATTCCCAGAGGATGTTCCGCAGCGCCGAAGGAACACCACCTTTCCACTCGACGTTGTCGCCGAATGAGCTCTCGTTCATCGCCACGCCGGCATCGACCAGCGTCTCAGCCATAGCGAGGACCCTGGGCAGGAGCGGCAGCGCAGTGGCGTTGAACCGGATGCGCACACCGCTGCCCTCGGCCATCTCCTGAGCGTGGCCGAGGAAGCCGTAGCCGGTGATGTCGGTGGCGGAGTGGGCCGCGCAAGCCAGCATCGCCTCGGACGCCGCCCGGTTGAGCTGCGTCATCGAGGCGGTCGCGGCGCGGTACAGCTCCGGGTCGACTTCATCCTGTGTCAGCATCGCCTGCGCGAAGACGCCGGTGCCGAGCGGCTTGGTGAGCACCAGTGCGTCGCCGACTTTCGCCGCCGCGTTGGTGACAATCCGCTTCGGATCAATCCGGCCGGTGACCGACAGGCCGTACTTGATCTCCTTTTCCACGTACGTATGTCCCCCGACGACAACAGCGCCGGCCTTGATAACTGCATCTTGGCCTCCGTGCAGAATCTCGCCAAGAACGCGCTTGTCCATCGGGCCGGGGAAACCGATGATGTTCAGGACAGTGAGCGGAGTCCCGCCCATCGCGTAGACATCGGACAATGAGTTGGCCGCGGCAATCCGGCCGAACGTGTACGGATCCTCGACCATCGGCGTCAGCAGGTCAACGGTCTGGACCAGCGCGAGGCCCTCCTGCAGCAGGAATACACCCGCGTCGTCAGCCGTGTCGGTGCCGACCAGCAGTCTCGGGTCGGTGGGGCGTTCCAGCCCCTGTAGTGCTTGCGCCAACTGCGCCTTGCTGAGCTTGGACGCTCAGCCGGCGCAGGTGACGGTGGCGAGTATGCCGCGTCTAGCCATGATTCCTTTCGGGAAGGGACCGAGAGATCAAGGGATCGGGGGATCGAGTGTCCTGCACTTCATCCCTCTGTCCCTTAATACCTTTGTCCCTCAGTATACGGACTTCGCCTTTGCGCTGGGTGACGCCGCGCGAGTCAAGGTAGTTGAGCAAAGGGATCAGGTACTTGCGGGTCGTACCCAGTTCCTGCCTGATCTCGGATGCCGTCAACTCCGGCTTCCGTACGAAGAGCGCCCTGACCTTCTGCTCGGCTAGCGCGACCGCGTCGCGGTGAAGCAGCACCGACTCGCCGACGTCAACGAGTCGACCGGACTCCAGTAGTGCCACTCGTGCCTGCTGCGCGAGCTTCTTGTCCACCCCGGCCAGCGCCTCATCGAGGCTCGGCGGCGAAAAGCCCATTTCCCGGAAGAGCCTGTCGAGGCGGTCGTACTCCTTCTGCAGCGCCGGGCCGAGCTTGATCTGGTGCGACGCCAGCCGGACACGGTCGTCCTCCAGCACCACCTGCTTCTCGGTCAGCAGTCCAGCAAGTACGGTCTCAAACAGCGGCACCGAAAACCCCTGAGCGGCCTTTGCCCGGAGTTCGGGTCGTTTGAACCCGAGCCGGAGCGGACTCTCTTTGTGGAACTGGGCGAGCGTTGCAGTCAGAGCTGCGCGCGCCTCACCGACGATCTTCTCGTGAACGAGGAACTCCTTGCCCTCGAACGCGAGTTTGCGGGCGCGGCCGGTGACGAGCAGCAGGTTGAGCATCTCCCGTGCGTCGGCATCCGCCAGCGCGAGGTCCTTGGCCGCCTGAGCGGGCGTCTTTGCTTCAAACCGGTGCTTGAGCAGGTACTGCTCAAGCACGCTGCCCGCCTCGCCGGTGCGAAGCGCCCCAAGCCGCTGGACCACGTCTTCGTCGAAACGACGCTCCTTCGACGGATTCGCCTCAAGCACGATACCGCCGCCGATCGTCTGCTGCGGCGCGAACGTCCGGATGACATAGTGGTCGTTCCAGTCACAGACAATCGGTTCCTCGGTCCGTACCTGCACCAATGCCTCCTGTCCCGGCGCCAGTTCCTTCGTGTCAAGCAGCGCCACCCGGCACATCACCTCGGCAGTGCCGATGTGGAGCTTGAGGCTGGACAGGTTCCTGAGAGGCTTCTCGACCGACTTGAGCAGGTAGAGCGTCGCGTTGAAGTTCGTGGTCGGCGTGTAATAGCCCGGGGTTGCCAGCACGTGGCCGCGCGCAACCGCCTCGCGTTCGACGCCCTGGAGGTTCAGCGCCGCTCGCTCGCCGAGTCCGAGCATCTCAAGCATCCGATTGTGTCGCTGTATTCCCCTGACCTTCACCTCGCGCTGCTGCGGCAGCAGCTCCAGCGTATCCCCGACGCGGATGTGACCGGAGAGCACCGTTCCCGCCACGACCGTGCCGAATCCCTTCATCGAGAAGTTGCGATCCACCGGCATGCGGAACACGCCCCGGTCCGGCTTGGCCTCGACCCGGCCGGCCAAGTCAGCTATCGCCTGCCGCAACTCCGGCACTCCCTGCCCGGTCGTAGCAGAGACAGACATCATCGGCGCCCCCTCGAGGAAAGAGCTCTTGACCATCTCGCCGATGTCCAAGTTGACCATCTCAATCCACTCGCCGTCAACCAGGTCGGCCTTGTTGACGGCAACCAGGCCTTTCCTGATGCCCATCAGCCGGCAGATCTCGAAGTGCTCGCGGGTTTGCGGCATCACCCCGTCGTCTGCCGCCACTACGAGCACCACAAGGTCGATGGTGCTCGCACCGGCCAGCATGTGACGGACGAAGCGCTCGTGTCCGGGCACATCGATGATGGTGATGTCAGTCCCCATGAAGGCGAAGCCGAGGTCGGTCGTCATGCCCCGCTCTTTTTCTTCCTTGAGACGGTCCGGGTCGGTACCGGTCAGGGCCTTGACCAGTGCCGACTTGCCGTGGTCGATATGGCCGGCTGTGCCGACTACTACGTGCATCTACCGGACCTCTCCGTAATTCGTCATTCGGCAATCGCCATTCGTCATTGCTCAGAAGCCCTTGCGGTCGTTGCAGCCCGGAATCCCGAGCTCGGCCCGGTACTTGGCGACGGTCCGGCGGGAGATGCCTATCTCCTCCAGCTTCAGCCGCGAACAGAGCTCGTCGTCACTCAGCGGGCTCTGCTTGTCCTCGGCCTCCACCATTGTCTGAATCTTCTGCTTGATGCTGGTTCGCGACTTGTCTCCCGCCCCGGCCTTGAAGAAATAACCGAAGGGGAAAATGCCCAGCTCGGTCTCGAGGTACTTGCCGGCGATGGCCCTCGATATGGTCGAGGCGTGGACACCGATGATGTCGGCCGCCTGTCTGAGAGTCGCGGGCTTCAGGTGCTGCTTGCCGCGTATGAAGAAATCGTGCTGCTGCTCGATTATCAGTTCCACCAGCCGCTTCAGGGTCCGGCGGCGTGATTCGATACCTTTGAGAAACATCAGCGCCCGCTGCAGCTTCTGCCGGGCGAACTGCACCTGTTCGGGCGCGTGCGACTTCGGGCTCTTGAGAATCTCCACATAGTGCTGGGAGAGCCGCAGCCGCGGGAAACGCTCATCATTGACCTTGGCCACGAGCTGGTCGCCCTGCCACTCGACCGAGTAGTCAGGCGAGACGTAGTCCGGTGTTCCGGGAGCGAAGCAACGCGCAGGCCGCGTCTCCAGATTCAACAGCCGCTGCACAGCCTCCCGCACCTCGTCTTCAGTCACGCCGCACAGCCTGGCGATTCTGGCGGTCTGCTTCTTCATCAGCAGGTCCCAGTGGTCGGCCAAGAGCTTCCGCTCGAGTGCGGTCGGTGGAACGCCCGCTAGTTCGAGCTGGACGAGAAACGACTCCCGCCGGTCATGGCAGGCGATACCGCCGGGCTCGAGCCGCTGGACGGCAAACAGGATAGACCGAAGGTGGTCAACCTCGACCCCCTGCTGCTGCGCCATCTCCTCGTCACTCATCGTCAGGAACCCGTCGTCGTCCAGCGATTCGAGGATGAACTCCGCCACCCGCGCGTCGTCCTCGCTCAGCACGCTCCGCAGCCGCGGCATCAGGCACTCGGCCAGCCTCACGTCCGGGCCGGCGGCAAGCTCGACTGCCGAGCCCTCGTCGTCATCCGAGCCGGCACCGAACGACACGGTCGCCGACCAGTTATCTTGGGGCATCAGCTCGTTGATGGTGTACTCTTCGCCGGGTCGGGTTTCGATCTGGGTCTCGTGAGTTTCCGGGACCGGCGCGTTCTCGGCCGGCACCGGCGCGGCGGCCTCGATCACGGGCTCGGATATCGAGGCAACTGCCTCGGATTCGGGCGAATCCGGGCTGCCGTCCGATTCCTCAAGTGCCGGGTTCTTCTCTATCTCCTCCCGGACCAATTGCTCGAGGTCGAGGGCCGAAACCTGGAGCAGCTTCATCTGCAGTATGAGCTGCGGCGTCAGTCGCATCTCGAGCTGCTGCTTCATCTCGAGCCCGATGCCCAGCCTCATATGCGGAACCTCTCGCCGAGGTAGACCTGCCGCGCCTTCTCGTCCTTGACCAGGTCGTCCGACGTACCGGAAAGGAGCACGCGCGCGTCATACATGATGTAGGCCCGGTCGGTGATTTCGAGCGTCTCGCGGACGTTGTGGTCGGTTATGAGGATTCCGAGCCCCTCGTCCCGCAGCTTCCGCACGATGTCCTGGATTTCCGCCCGCACAATCGGGTCAATGCCGGTGAAGGGCTCGTCCAGCAGGAGAAACGCGGGCCGTGAGGCGAGTGCCCGTGCCAGTTCGACGCGCCGCCGCTCGCCCCCGGACAAAGTGCCGCCCCGCTGCTTCTTCAGTTGCGTGACATTGAACTTGACCAGGAGTTCATCGACGCGCGCGGCCTGTTCGGATTTGGATACGCCCAGCATCTCGAGGATTGCCTTCACGTTATCCTCGACCGACAGCTTCCGGAATATCGAGGGCTCCTGCGACAGGTAGCCAAGGCCGAGTCGCGCACGCCGGTAGACCGGCATGTGTGTGATGTCGTGACCGTCCAGGGTGATGGTTCCCCGCTCAGGCCGGATAAAACCGGTTATCATGTGGAAAGTCGTGGTCTTGCCCGCGCCGTTCGGCCCAAGCAGGCCGACGATTTCGCCGCGCGACAGCGCAAGGCTCACCCCGTCGACGACCGTGCGCTCGCCGTACCGTTTTGACAGCTCCCTGGCCTCGAGGTTCACTGGGACTCCCGGCCTTCGGTCCGGGTCTCGGCCGCGCTGTTCTGCCTGCCGGTGCGTATCAACTGCCCCGAGCTCAGCTCCCGCACCTCGACCTGGTCAATCGCGCCGCCCGCTACCCTCAACTCAATGGACCTGCCTGCGACCACGATTGAGTCCCCACCCTCGGTTCGATACTCGCCCGTCGCGCGGTTGAGTATCGTCACGCGTTCGAGGCCGCCGTTCCGTATCCGGAAAGTCATGGTGTCGCCGCTCGCGCGGCTCACGCTGTCACGCACCCGCGGCTCGCCCAGTGCAAGGCCCGAATCCGGGCCGGAGATGAACTCAATCGTGTCGCACTCAAGTTCGGTCGCACCCGATTTGAGCCGTACGTCGCCCCGGGCGCGGGCGCGCGACGCCTTCTCATACCACTGCATCTCGCGACTGGTGACGCGAGCCGAGTCCTTGTCGCGCCGCCAGGTGAGCACGGGGCTCGAGTCAACTGCGCCGACGTCGCTATCCAGGTCATATGTACCTTTCCTGCCGGTCAGTTGGAAACTCCGGTTGATGTCCTCGATCAGTAAGCCCGAATCGGCCCGCACCAGCTTCTCCCTAGACAGGTACAGCAACTTCGGAGCGCGGATATAAAGGGACTCCTGACGGACCCGGACATTGCCGAACAGCTCCGCCAGCTTGTCGGAGAAGACATACCGGACTGAGTCCGCCCAGATCTGGGCATCCGGATTGGTGATATGAACGGCGCCCTGGATAAGCGCCAGTCCCCTGCCTTCGTACATCCGCGCCAGGTCTGCCGTTATCCGTGTCCCGCCGTCGGTCACGACCACGCTGTCGCGGAACACGGTCGCATCCCCGTCGCGGGTGCGCTCGATGGACATGCGCTTCGCGCTGAGATTGGATGCAAAACAGGAACAGGCACCCGCGTAGAGCAGGCCTGCTGCCATGAATCCCACAGGTCCCATTCGTCCCATGCCTGTCACTTCCCGGTCTCGAAGTCGTAGTCGGAAGTCCCTTTGACCGGACTCAGGATTTCAATCTTGTTGAGGCCGGCGTCGGACACCAGTCCTTTGCCGACGATCCGGCCCCTGGGCGTCTCAATCACCAGGTCCGCGTCGGTACGCACCAGCCGGCGCTGGTTGCTCCAGGCAAGTGAATCGGTCTCGAGCTTGGTGCTGTCCGATGTCCGGACAACAACGCGGCCGCGCGCAACCAGGTCCTCGTTCTTCGAATATATCGAGCCCTCGTCCGCCACCAGCGTGGAGCTGACTCCGCCGACCTCGTCGTAGAAGAGCACGCGCACACCGGTAATGTCAGTCCGCTGCGCGGGGTCGTAGACGTATGCCTTCTGTGCCTCAAGCGTGTACAGCCGCTTGCCGCTGGAACTCTCGTTCAGCGTCAGTGCTTCGACTACCTGGTTCGGCAGCACCGGGTTCGGACCGCAGACCGGCTTGTCGTTGCAGGCAAGCAGCACGACCAACACGGCCGCCAACGAGCAACCGGCGGTCCTGCCCAATCTGCAATCTGAAATCTGCAATCTGAAATCCGAAAACCTCACTCGATGGCTCCCGCCTTGCCCCACCACACCCACTCGTCGGGCTTCTCACGCACCTGCTCCAGTAGCGCCCGCAGCGCAACCTGTTCGTCTCCCGGAGGATAGACATCCACCCTGAGGCGGCCACGCTCCAGCCGCGCGAATGCCGGCATCAACCTCGCCCCCCTGCGTGCCGCCAGCCTGAATCCGATGTCGGGCAGCCTCATCCTGACGCCGCCCCACTCAACCCACGTCTGAGCACCTTGACTAGTGTTGTCCAACATGAATCCCGTGATGGACGGCTCGCGCCCTGCCTTGATGGCCTGCCTGATTCCCCTGGCCACGGCCACGCACTGGGAACTGCGCAAGTCCCGGAGCTCGGCGGCAAGCGCCGGGTCACGCTGCTCGCCAACGGCAAGCGTGACCCTGCAGCCACTGCGAGAGAACACCTTTGGCAGGTACTCCCACAGCCCGAAGTGGAAAGAAGCCATGGTCACATGCAATTCCTGTTCCAGCACTTTGCGGGTTAGATTCTCGCCTCGGACAACGGCCCTGTCAACCAGTGCGTAACCGCCCTTCGAATCTGCTCTTGCCATCAACGCCAGATTCAGACCAAGCCGCCAGCCGTTTCTAACCCAGAACCATCGGGTTGCCTTCCCCGTGATAATGCGCAGGTTACGCCTGATCTCCCGGCGATAGTCGGGCCTCAGCGCGAGGTAGCAGAGGACGATTGTGCGAGTGAGTAGGGCTGCCGGCTCCTCAGGCAGAGCCCGAACCAGTGCGAGAGCGACGGCGGACAAACTCATGGCCAGCCTTGATGAACTCGTGAAAAAGCGGATGAGGCCTCAGCGGCCGCGACTTGAACTCCGGGTGGAACTGGGTCGCCACGAAAAACGGGTGTCCCTTCTGTTCCACAATCTCCACCAGCTTCCTGTCCGGCGACCTGCCGGTTGCCAGCAGTCCGCTCTTCTCCAGCATCGGCAGGTACTTGAGGTTGACCTCGTAGCGGTGGCGATGCCTTTCCTGAATCAACCCCGTACGGTAGCAGCGCCTGGCAACGCTGCCCTTGCGAATCCGACATGGCCACGCGCCCAGCCGCATCGTGCCACCCTTGCGCCGGATACCGCGCTGGCGCGGCATCATGTAGATAACCGGGTACGGAGTTCGCGGATTGAACTCGGTTGAGTTGGCGCTCTCCAGGCCGCACTGGTTTCGCGCCGTCTCGATCACCGCCGACTGCAGCCCCACGCACAGACCCAGGAACGGCAACCGGCGTTCGCGGCAGTACTTCACCGCGCAGAGCTTGCCCTCGATGCCGCGCACGCCGAAACCGCCGGGTACGATCATCCCGGCCAGGCCGGCAAGACGTTCCTCAACCGTTTCCGGTGTTATCTCCTCTGACTCAATCCAGCGGATCTTCGCGCTCACGCCGACGGCTGACGCGGCGTGGTGGACCGCTTCGACCACCGACTTGTAGGCGTCGTGCAGCTTCATGTACTTGCCGCAGAGCCCGATCTCCAGCATCTCGGTCGCCAGCGTCTCGTGTTCAACAAAGCGCTGCCACGCACCAAGGTCAGGCTTGCGCGTTTTCAGCCCGAGCAGCTGGCAGATGTAGCCGTCGAGGTTCTGCCGGTGGAAGACGAGCGGTATCCTGTAGATGTTGTCGACATCTACCGCCTCGATGACCGCCTCGGGCCGCACGTTGCAGAACAGCGCGATCTTGTCGCGCGACTCCTGCGGCAGGGCAGTCTCGGCCCGGCACATCACGATGTCCGGCTGGATGCCCAGGTCCAGCAGTTCACGTACCGAATGCTGGGTCGGCTTGGTCTTGTACTCGCCGGCGCTCTTGATGTACGGTACCAGGGTAAGGTGCACGTACATGACGTTGTGCCGGCCCTCTTCCAGCGCGAACTGCCGTGCCGCCTCCAGAAAGGGCTGGCCCTCGATATCCCCGACCGTGCCGCCGATTTCGGTTATGACTACGTCATGCCCCTTCGCAAGCTTCCGGATCCGGTCCTTGATCTCGCCGGTGATGTGCGGCACCACCTGTATGGTTCGGCCGAGGTACGCGCCCCTTCGTTCACGCTCGATGACGGCCGAATAGACCTGGCCGGCCGTCACGTTGTTGTCCTGCGAAAGGCTCAGGTCGATGAACCGCTCATAGTGACCGAGGTCGAGGTCGGTCTCCGCCCCGTCGTCGGTGACGAACACCTCGCCGTGCTGAAACGGGCTCATAGTACCAGGGTCGACGTTTATGTACGGGTCGAACTTCAGCGGTACGACGTCGAGCCCGCGCGCCTTCAAGAGCAGCCCGATGGACGAGGTGGCAATCCCCTTGCCCAGGGACGATACCACGCCACCGGTGACGAAGATGTACTTAGCCACGGCAGAGGTGCTCTAGTGGTCCAGCGGTCAAGTGCTCCAGTGGCCGAACCGGTCCGCTCCTGTCACTCGACCACTTGATCACTCGATCTCTTCTCACTAGCCCTGTCTCTGCTTGTGCTTCGGCTCGCGCTTGCAGATAACGTGCACAACGCCCTTGCGCTTCACAACCACGCAGTGGGCGCAGCGTTTCTTTACGGACGTGCGAACTTTCACGTTAGCTCCTTTTCAGTCAATAGCTGCCGGCGGAGATGGCTCTACTTGAACCGGTAGATAATACGACCCCGGGTCAGGTCATACGGTGAAAACTCAACCGTCACCCGGTCACCGGGGAGTATCCTTATCCAGTGCAACCGCATCCGGCCCGAGATATGGGCGATAACCCGGTGCTTGTTGTCCAGCTCGACCTTGAAGGTCGCGCTGGGCAGTGATTCCAGTATCGTCCCCTCGAGCTGTATCAGGTCTTTCTTACTCATTCATCTCCATTGTTCGGCCGCTGTCTCTTTCTGGTCTCTCATTTGACTATCATCATTCATCATTCGTCAATTCCCTCGTGTCAGTATCTCCGGTTCGCCGGCGGTCACGAGTACAGTGTGTTCGTAGTGCGCCGATGGCTTGCGGTCGGCGGCTACGACGGTCCAGCCGTTCGCCAGCGTCTCGACCTCATGCCTGCCCATGTTCACCATCGGCTCAATCGCCAGCGTCATGCCGGCGACGAGCCTCATGCCCTGCCCCGGCCTGCCGAAGTTCGGCACCGACGGATCTTCGTGCAGGTTCGTGCCCACGCCGTGACCGCACAGGTCACGCACGACGGAATAGCCTTGGGCCTCAACATATGTCTGCACGGCGTGGCCGATGTCCGACACGCGGTTCCCGGCCTTTGCCTGGGCCGCTCCCAGCCAGAAGGCACGCTCGGTAGCGGCAACCAGGGCCAGCACCTCCGGCTTCACTCTGCCCACCGCAAACGTTCTCGCCCCGTCGGCAATCAGCCCGTCCTTGGTCACGCCGACATCGACCTTGACGATGTCGCCGTCTGCCAGCCGGCGGCGACCCGGAATGCCGTGCACGACCTCCTCGTTGACGCCGATGCACACGGCTGCCGGAAACCCGCGGTAACCGAGGAATGTCGGGTACCCGCCCTGCGAGCGGATGTACTCGTCGCAGACCTGTTCGAGTTGCCGCAGGGTCTTGCCGGGCCCAACTGCTTTGCCGGCCGCAGCCAGCGCCCCCGCAACGACCCGCCCCGCTGCCCGGATTCGCTCAATCTCGCGCCCGGACTTCAGATGGACGGCCAATGACGCCTCACGCTCCGTGCTCTGCGCACCGCGCCGAGACTGGCGTCAGGCGTCATGCGTCCGGCGTCAGGCCGTGCCGGTCAGGCGGATGACCTCTTGGTAGACACGGTCGCGGCCGAGCGCGCCGTCAATCCGCTTCAACTTGCCCTGCGCGGAGTAGTAACCAAGTACCGGCTCGGTCTGCTGGTGGTAGGTGTTGAGCCGGTCGCGTATGACCGATTCCGTGTCGTCCTTCCGCTGGTAGAGCTCGCCGCCGCAGTCATCGCAGACTCCGGCCTTCTTCGGCGGCTTGAAAGTCAGGTTATAGATCTTCGAGCAGCTCCGGCACTGGCGCCGCGCGGTGAGGCGCTTCACGACCTCGTCGTCCGCGAGGTCGACCAGCACGGCCATATCCACGGACAAGCTCTTCGCCGCCAGCACCTTGTCCAGACCCTCGGCCTGCGGAATGGTGCGCGGGAATCCATCGAAAAGGATTGGCTTGCCCGCGTTCTCTGCAAGGAAACTGTTCACGACCTCGAGCACAACCGAATCCGGCACCAGCCCCCCGGAAATGACGTACTTCTCAACCTGCAACCCGACCGGCGTCTTGCGCCGGATGTGGTCGCGGAACACCTCACCGGTCGAGTAGTGGACGAAACCGTTCTTCTCCCGGAGCAACTCGGCCTGGGTGCCTTTGCCGCTGCCGGGCGGCCCAATCAGGATGAGATTCATTGCCTTCATACGCTGCCGAATTCTAGCAGCTAAGGAATGAGTGTCAAGCTAAGGGCGCAATCGGCCGGCACCGCTCGGCGGAATCGCAGCCGAGTTTGACTTCCGCTGCGGTTTGGGTTTACTACGAACGATGCCACCAGCAACCGGCCCGGCCGCGGCGAGAACCGGATTCGACAACGACAAGTACCTGGCCGAACAGACCGCGGCCATCCAGGAGCGCGTGTCCGAATTCGGCACCAAGCTCTACCTCGAGCTTGGCGGCAAGCTGGTCTACGACTATCATGCGGCCCGCGTGCTCCCGGGCTTTCATCCCAACGTCAAGATGGGGCTGCTGCGGGAGCTGCGGGACGATGCCGACATCATCCTTTGCATCCATGCCGGCGACATCGAGCGCCGCAAGATCCGGGCGGATTTCGGTATCACCTACGACGCCGACGCCCTCAAGCTGATCGATGACCTCAAAGAGCAGGGTCTGCTCGTGAAGGCGGTCGTCATCACCCGGTTCGACAGCCAGCCCGCCGCCGCGGCGTTCCGGAACATACTCGAACACCGCGGTGTCCGGGTCTACACGCACCGCTTCACCAGGGGCTATCCCACCGATGTCGACACGATAGTCAGCCGGGAAGGGTATGGTGCGAACGAGTACATAGCTACTGAGAAACCGATCGTCGTCGTAACCGGGCCCGGCCCGGGCAGCGGCAAACTCGCGACCTGCCTCTCCCAGCTCTACCATGACTACCAGCGGGGCGTCAGATCAGGGTATGCGAAGTTCGAGACGTTTCCGATCTGGAACCTCCCGCTCAAGCATCCGGTGAACGTTGCTTATGAGGCAGCGACCGCGGATATCCGGGACTTCAATGTCGTCGATCCCTTCCATCTGGAGGCCTGCGGCAAGGTCGCGGTCAATTACAACCGGGATGTCGAGGTCTTTCCGGTCCTGCACCGCATCCTCACCCGAATAACCGGCAGCCCGCGCTACCAGTCCCCGACCGACATGGGCGTGAACCGTGCCGGCTTCGGGATCGTTGACGATGCAGCCGTCCGCGAGGCCGCCTGTCAGGAGATAGTGCGCCGCTACTTCCGGTACCGATGCGAACACGCCATGGGCTTCGTCGACGGAGAGACGGTCCAGCGGGTGGAACTGCTGATGAACGACCTCGGGCTCAAACAGCAACGCCGCGTTGTGGTTGAGCCGGCACGACGGGCGGCAGACGAGGCCCAACAGAAGGGCAAAGGCAACGAGGGCATCTTCTGTGGCGCGGCGATGGAACTCCCTGACTCAACCATCGTAACCGGTAAGAACTCACCTGCCATGCACGCGGCAGCCAGTCTGATATTGAACGCCACCAAGCGGCTCGCCGGCATCCCGGACCAGATCCACGTCCTGTCACCGGCGGCAATCGAGGCCATCGCCAACCTCGACCGGAACATTCTGAAGAAGCGGACCGTGAGCCTCGACTTGGCCGAGACCCTGATTGCCCTCAGCGTCAGCGCGACTGCGAACCCGACCGCCCACATGGCGCTTGAACGTCTGAAGGACCTGCGAGGCTGCGAGGTCCACAGCACCCACATCCCCACGCCCGGCGACGAAGAAGGTCTGCGCAAGCTCGGCGTGAACCTGACGAGCGACCCCAACTTCTCGAGCCACAGCCTGTTCGCGGGCTGAGTTCCCAGAGAGAATCCAGCACCCGGTCAGTGCAAGGGAGCCGGCCGGGGTCAGGGCTTGAAGCCCGAGATACACCAGAACGGCGCGGACCATGCATAGGCCGCAGTGCGGCCTCTCATGGCCTTCCGGTATGCCCGATTCGCAAGTCTGTTGATGCGGCGGTGCCGGTCGAACTTGCCCCGAGCCAGGCCACCGGCACGCATCTGCGCGGCCTCGGTCTTGCTTACGCGGTCCCACCGAACCAGCTCGCCCATGCGCTCCACTGTGTTTCTGTACGCTGTCCCCTGCTCCGGCGAACGGGAGGGCGGCGCTACCCAGACGACCCGTTCGTTCGTTCGCACACCGACGTTCCTCAGCCCGCGCGCCTCCATCCAGGACGGGAGGTGGCAACCGACCGAGAAGTCGCCGAAGCCCAGCTCACGCCGTCCGTTCATCATCCGGATGCCGACCTCGTGCCCGAGGAGCTTCTCGTCGACGGTCGGCTCGCGCCAATTGGTCCATCCGGAACTCGCACTACCGGCTAGCGCGTTGTCGAACACCGCAACACAGCCACCCGGCCTCGTTACCCGTATCATCTCGTCGAGCGCCTTCTCCGGCTCGGCGAGATGACAGAAGACGACGTGAGCCAGCGCCGCGTCGAAGGCGTTGTCCTCGAAAGGCATCTTGCAGACATCGCCGATGACGAACCGCGCTGCCCTGCCCAGGCCTTCCTTCGTGCAGAATCGCGCCGCCTGGGAAAGCAGCTTCTTGTCGCGGTCCAACCCAGTCAGCTTGCCACCGGGCAGACAGAACCGACCCCAGGTCCGCATTGCGTATCCGAACCCGCAGCCAGCGTCGAGCAGCTCCATCCCGGGCTTGAGGCCGAAGTGGCGTGCGAGACTCTCGATCTGCTCCGGCGTCCAGATATCCCGACGTTGCCGAATCAGAACTTCGCGCCGGGTCTTCGCCCGGGAGTAGTCCATCGGGTGTCTGGGTCTCATGTCTCTTCGCCCTCTCCCGCGTTCCGAGCTTACGGCTTGAAGCTTGAGGCTGTCCTATGACAGCCCGCTCAACTTGCCGTCGTCGGCGATGTCTATCTTCAGGGCGTTCGGCTTCTTGGCGAGCCCCGGCAGCAGCTCGATTTCGCCCGCAATCGGAACCAGGTATCCTGCCCCGGCGCGGATGTGCACCGCCGAGATGGTTATCTTGAAACCCTGGCAGGCGCCGGCGCATTCCGGGTCGTCGGAAAACGACAGCGGGGTCTTGGCGATGCAGACCGGCAGCTTGTCGTAGCCGAGCATGTAGATACGCTTCAGGTCGCGCTCGGCCCGCGGCGTGTAGACCACGCGGTCCGCGCCGTAGACCTTCTGGGCCACGGCGTCGATTTTCTCCTCGACCCTGGCGTTGTAGTCGTAGACCGGCCTGTTCCGGCCCGGCCTCTCCTCTATCTGCTTCGCCACCGCCCTGGCCAGCGCCTCACAGCCCTTGCCGCCATCAGCGAACCCGGTGCTCAACTCGCACGCGACCCCGTGCTCGCGGCAGTAACGCTGCACGAGTTCGATATCGTCATCGGAGTCGGCCTCAAACCGGTTGAGGGCGACCACCGGCTCGAGCCCGAGCGTCCGGCAGTTCTCGATGTGTCGGCGCAGATTCTCAAACCCCTTCCACAATTGAGTCATCGTCCCCTTCTTCGCATCCTTGGCTCCGCCCTGGTGCTTGAGCGCCCGCACGGTTGCGACAAGCACACAGGCGCCGATGCTCCAGCCCGCCAGCGGCGCCACGATGTCCACGAACTTCTCCGCGCCGAGGTCTGACCCGAACCCGGCCTCGACTATGGTGTACTCGCATAGCCGCATCGCCGCGTTGACCGAAATGATGCTGGCAGTACCGTGGGCGATGTTGGCGAACGGCCCGGCGTGGATGAGCGCGGGCGTGTTCTCGGTCGTCTGCACCAGGTTCGGCTTGATGGCATCCTTCAAGAGCACGGCCATCGCTCCTTTCGCCCCAAGGTCGTCCGCCGTAATCGGCTTGTCGTCATAGGCCTGGGCTACAAGAATGCGACCCAGCCGTTGCTTCAGGTCGGCTCGGTTCGCGGCCAGGGCCAGAATCGCCATTATCTCTGACGCAGCGGTAATCACACAGCTATCCTCCCGCGCCGGCCCGTCTGCCCTCCCGCCCAGTCCAACCACCATCATCCGCAGCACCCGGTCGTTCATGTCAATCGTGCGCGGGAAGGCAATCTCCCGGCCGTCAATCCGCAGCGGGTTATCGAAGTGGATGGAGTTATCGAGCATCGCGGACAGCAGATTGTGTGAGGCCGTCACCGCGTGGAAGTCCCCCGTGAAGTGCAGGTTGATGTCCTCCATCGGCAGCACCTGCGAGTAGCCGCCGCCGGCAGCTCCACCCTTGATGCCGAAGACCGGCCCGAGCGAGGGCTGGCGCAGTACCGCGATAGACTTCTTTCCCAGCCGGTTGAACGCCATCGAAAGCCCGGTTGACACGGTCGTCTTCCCCTCGCCGTACTTGGTCGGAGTCACTGCGGTGACAAGGACCAGCTTGCCTACCGGCCTGTCCTTCAACTGGTCCAACAGCCTGACCGAGAACTTCGCCTTGTAGTTCCCGTTCGGCAGAATCAGGTCCGGGTCGGTGATCCCGAGCCCGGCCGCAATCTCGGCAATCGGCTTCAGCTTCGCCTGCTGCGCAATCTCTATGTCACTAAGCACGAATCCTCCAATCTTCCTCTGGTCAATGCCATCGGCCGATGTCCGCTGTCGGCTTACAGCTCACGGCTTACCGCTCCTGCGAATCTGCAATCTGCAATCTGAAATGCCTATGGCCGTAAGCTGCCAGCCGTAAGCCGTTGGCTCTCCAGAAGTCTCAGCCGTGTCGACAATCATCTGCTGCGTCTCCCGAATTCGCCCGACGCGGGTGCGAGGGGTCGCGGCCGTTAGAGCATGCCGGTCGTGAACAGGACCCGGCCTTCAAGCGCAGACAACGTCTCCGGGCTGAGCTTCCCAATCCGGCGGACAAGACGGGTCTTGTCCAGCGCTCGCATCTGGTGGCACAGCGCGACCGAGTCATCGGTCAGCCCTCCCTCAGGTCTGCGTATCAGGAGACACGTAGGTAGTGCAGCCCTTCTCAGGTTCGTAGTCAGCGGGATGCAGAGAACGGTGCGGGTGTACTCGTTCACCGCGTCGGCCTGAAGCAGGATGACTGGCCGCGTTCCCGCCTGCTCGGTGCCGCGAGTAGGGTCCAGATTCGCGAACCACACCTCGCCTCGACCGGGCATCAGTCGGCGTCTTCCCGCTTGAGCGCCGCCGTGTAGTCGGCCAGGCCTTCCTCGGCCATCTCCCGGTCTTCGGCCGCCGACTCGCGGTATTGCTCAGCCGCCTGAGCGCGGTCAAACACGACCGGCGTGTCATACCGAGACCGGAACCTGAGGAAAGCGAGGAACTCCACGACCTCCCTCACCTGCGTGTCGTCCAGCTCCTCAATCTCCCGCAGCAATTGCTCTCTGGCTGTCATCAGTTGCTCCTATCAGACTGAAATTCTAGCGGCAGTCGAGGCGCGGTCAATGCAGTACCGTCGGCCGTCGGCCTCCGCACTAACGATGGACGATGTACGAAGGACGATGCACTGTTCGACAGGGGCTTCCGAAGCCAACGATGTACGAACTTGTCTATGATTCTCAGCCGTGTCAAGAATCATTTGCTGTCCCCGAATTCCCGATCGTGTCGCCACGCCCTGCGAGCCGTGAGCAGCAAGCCGCTGGCTGTCGGCCGAATGCCGTCGGCCGTCATCTGCATCGTCTCGACCAGTCCGATCATCCGGTCAAGCCGCGTCCTGGAACCTATCCGCCGATTATCTCGTTCAGGCCTTCAATGACAAGGCCTAGTTCCTCGGCGGAGATGCGTCCAATCCTGGGGCCCAGGCGTTCAACCGAGAGCGTCCGAATCTGACTGACCTTAACCCACGACTTCTTCGGTAGCCTGGGACGGGTCAGTTCGAGTGTGAGCGGGAAGCCGGCCGACTGAGGCCGGCTGGTCAGGGCAACTACTATCACCGTGCCCGAGTGCTCGTTGAAGACATCCTGGCTTAGCACGAGCACTGGGCGCCGGCCGGCCTGCTCCCGACCCTTGGTCGGGTTCAAGTCGGCCCAGACAATGTCACCTCTCAGTACTCGGGCCACTGTGCTGCCTCGTCCGTCATGCCCTCCTCGGCCATCGCCTGCTCGGATGCCCGGTCGAGCTTGGCGCACTCCTGCGCCAGCCGGCTCCGTTCCATTCGGGCCAGCTTCTCGGTCACGGCCTCCTGCACGGCTCGACTGCGATTCGGGAATCTCCTGTTCTTGACCAACCGGTCCAGACGCCTCAGCAGTTCTCGTTCAATCGTGATTGCGACTTTGGCGGTGCTCATTGCTTTCTCCTTTGGTATGACATATTATCATACCACATCTGACGGGTCAACATAGCACATCTGGTCGCTCCTCCCTGCTGTGGGTCGCCAGCCGTTGGCATCCCCTTCAGCGTTGCGAACCCAACCCTCGTCCGGGCCGCAAGCTGTCGGCTCTCCAGTACGCGCCCCACCCCCAGATCTGCAATCTACAATCTGCAATCTGAAATGCCTATGGCCGTAAGCTGCCAGCCGTCAGCCGTTAGCTCTCCTAGATTCTCAGCCGCATTCAATCAATTACTGTGTCCCCCGAATTCGCAAATCCGGCGCGGCGGCGGTCGGCCTAACCGAGGTCGGTCACGCCGAAGAGGGTTGCCGCGATGGCACGCAAGGCGTCACGGTCGAGCGACTTGGCTTCGTAGCGGTCAATCAGGTCGGCCGCGGCGATGGTAAGGGACTTGGCGGCATAGTTGCGGCACAGGCGGCCGAGCTTCTGGGCGTAGGCGAAGTAGGCCACAAACTGAGCACCAGGAATCGAGCGAGCCACGAGCACCGGCCTGAGACTGGCGGCAATCGCAGCCGCCTTGGCCGAGCCGGCTCTATGTCTGGCCACCTGGTCTTCTACCGTGCCGTGGCGGGCGCGGGAACCACGACCCTGTTTGAGCGCCTTCTCGTAGGAACGGCGCGGGAGTCGCCTGGCCTTTGGCCCGCGCTTCTTGCCGATGGTTGGAACCGCAACTGCCGATTCAGTATAGCCATGCTGCTCGAAACGCAGGAAGCAGTCGCCCAGAAGCGCCTGTAACAACTCGCATGACAGCCCCAGGTTGGCCCACTTCCGGATGGCAAGCTCGACCGCGCCGGTCAGCCGCGCTCCGGTTTCGGTTCGGAACGCCCTCACCAACTCATGCACGTAGCGCAGGTAGACGTTGACGTTCATGACCGTGACTCCGGAAGCCATCACGCGCCGCTGAACCCTGACTTTGACCAGCCGCCAGGCCGCGTTTTCGCTCATGCCGAAGACGGATAGTGTCCAGCCACAGGTACGGATGCGGGTCAGTATTGCCTGGGTCTCAGCGGTCAGAGGCAGCGGTCTCACCGGGCTTGACCCTCCGAAACCCGATGCGGAAAACGGCAGTTGAGCAAATTCCGTGCATGGAACATAACACCAGTATTATCGGCAGGTTGTGATGCAGTGCAAGGCGGATAGTTCAAGGGTGGGGGTCATAGGGGGAGCTCTCTGTCCCGTTCCTTCATCCGTTCCCTGTCTCGTTCTTTCACCCGTTCCTCGTCTCGTTCCGTCACCCGCTCAATGAAACGCACACGCTGCTTGACCGAGCGTCGAATCAAAGCGCCATCACTCCAACCAAAGGAGGCACTATGCCTTGCATGAAGCGCGGCGTTAGGAAGGCCTCGGAGGAGGGTGCCGGCCGGACCGGGCCGTTCGCGGCTTGTCTCCACATACCGACGACGCGATAGTGACCTATCGGCACGGCTGGCCGGCTTGATGTACCTGCGGCAGAGGCTATAATCAACTCCGATGTCTGTCAAACCTGCCGCGATTCCGGACCACGTTCTGAAGCTCTTCTGGGACGCAGACAAGCCCGGGATTGACGTCCAGCGTCACGCGCGCTACATCATCTGTCGGGTTCTCGACTACGGCGACTCGCCTGAGGTTCGCTGGCTCTTCGTCACCTACGGACAGGCAGCAATCAGGGACGTTGTCGCGTCAGGCGCGCCGCTGCACCCCAAGACCGCCAACTACTGGCGCAAGCGCTTCGGCCTTGCTGCAAGCACAAGCCCAAGCTCAAGCTGAAACCCTGATGTTTGACAGCGTATTGCCGCCCGCGTCCACGGCCCTGCTCCAGAACCTCAATGGTGAACTCAGAGCGCAGGGCTTCTATCTTGCCGGCGGCACCGGGCTTGCACTACAGCTCGGCCATCGAGTTTCCGAGGACCTCGATTTCTTCACTGCAGCCGACTTCGACCCGGTCGCGGTCTCCCGGCATCTCGAAGCCCGGCCGGACTACTCGGAAACGATGGTCAGCAGAGGCACGCTCTATTGCCGGGCCTCCGGGGTCAAGCTCTCGTTCCTGCACTACCCGGTTCCGTTGCGGCATCCCGCCCTGGATTACCTTGCGGTTACGGTGGCCGACTGGCGCGACATCCTCGCCGAGAAGTTCAAGACTCTCTCGCAGCGGGGCAGTCGGCGCGACTTCTACGACATCTATACCTGCTTCATACAGAAACGGCTCTCGATTGCTGAGGGTACGGCCCTCTTCAAGGAGCGTTTAGCAGGAACCGGCATCAACTACCAGCACGTCGCCAAGAGCCTGACCTGGTTCGCTGACGCCGACTCCGAACCCGACCCGCATCTGTTGATGGAAACTGACTGGCCGACCGTGAAGGAATTCTTCGACTTCCACGCTGCCGACTTCGCTGAGTCCCTGGCCTGACCGCGCCTGCCCGAATTCGCTCGCTCACGTGGTGTCTTAGTTCCTCGGTCTCTTCCCTTTCGAGTACGGTGTGCGGATTCGCCGCGCACGCTGCTTGACCGAGCGTCGAATCAAAGTATCATCACCCCAACCAAAGGAGGCCCTATGCCGTGTAAGAAGTGTGGCGTGAAGAAAACCGCCAAGAAGACCGCGAAGAAACAGACCAAGAAGTAGACACAATACCGTCTTCGAGAGGGGGCGCAAGCCCCCTTTCGACTCTAAGAACCCGGATGAGATCTAACCACAAAGTCACAAAGACACCAAGAGGATTCCCGGAGAAGAATACCCTGGACACTTGGCGTTCTTGGCGTCCTGGCGGTTCAAGGTCAGATTCGTCGGCCGGTTCCCGCTTTGTGCCTTGGTGTCTTCGTGGTGAAACTTCTCTCTCCTGTTCCGTGTGATGCACGAACTGCTCGAGCGCTTCTCACTCTCACCGGTTCTTCCGGCGATAGCTGACAGTCTCGCTTCCGGCGCGCACGCGGGCGTTTCTGGGGCAGTCGGTTCGGCGCGGGCCATGCTCGCAGCCGACATTGCACGGCGGCTCGGCCGGACGGTCGTACTGATTCCAGACGACGCGGCGACGGCACGCGCCTTGGACCTCGACCTGTCACTTCTCGCAACCGACATCGGCCTCCTTTTCTTCGAGCCTGACTCTCCCCGACTGCCGGCCGACCTCGCGTCGGTTGGTCCCGGGCCGGCCGTCATCGTCGCTTCAGCTGAGAACCTGCACAAGCCGGCACCAGTCTGGGAAACGCCGAACCGGCAGACCGGACCATTCACACTGACGCTCAATCGGCACTTGGCAATGGACGAACTGATCGGCTGGCTTGAGGAAAACGGCTACGAACGCACCGACCTCGTGACCGAGCCGGGTGAGTACGCGACGCGCGGGGGCATCGCTGATGTCTTCCCGGAAGGGAGCGAGTCACCGATCCGGGCGGAGTTCCTGGGCGACACCATCGCGTCCCTCCGCCGCTTCGACCCGCTGCTCCAGCGTTCCGTGGCCCATATCGAAACGGCCTTGCTTCCGACCCGGAAGTCACCGACGCTCTCTGACCAGCCGGCCTCGACCCTGCTACCACGGGACCTAGTCGTCATCACCGAAGGCACCGAGGTCGAGGCTCACGCAGTCCTGCTGCTCTGCACCGAACCCGAGGCCGAATTCGACCTTGGCTGCAAGCCCGCGCACAGCTATCTCGGCAACATCGAGCTGCTCCGCAGCGAACTCGGTATCGGGAATCCACAGATTACACAGGTTGCGCAGAAAGAGCCGGGATCGGAATCCATGGAATCTGTGAAATCTGCGGAATCTGCGGATAGGAATACGGTGCTGACGTGGTTTGTTGTCGCGCGTACGGCCAGCCAGCGTGAACGCCTCTCCTCTATCATCGGCGACGGGCCACACTACTTCACCGGCACACTGAGTTCCGGCTTCATTGCCGATTCACTCGGTTTCGGCCTGCTGACCGAGCGCGAGATATACGGAACGCCGGTGTTCCATCCTCCACGGCGGCGGTTCAAGGGACTGCCGATTGACAACATCGTATCGCTACGGCCCGGCGACTACGTGGTCCACATTGACTACGGCATAGGCAAGTTCGCCGGCACCAAACGCATGTCGCACACCGCTGCAGCACCAGCCACAAGCCTCAAGCTTCAAGCCACAAGCAGAGAAACGGTCGAGGTCGAGCAGATTGAGAAGGACTACCTGGTCGTCGAGTACGCCGGGAAAGACAAGGTCTATGTACCGGTGGAGAACATCGGCCTGCTCGACCGCTACGTCGGTTCCGAGGACAGCACGCCCGCCCTTGACCGGCTGGGCGGCAGGTCATGGCTGCACGCCAAGGCCAAGGCCGCGCGCGCCAGCGCCGAGTATGCCGAGGAGCTGCTCGTAATCTACGCTCGCCGGGCTGCTGCCCGCGGCATCCAGTTCGACACGGACAGCAGGTGGCAGACTGAGCTCGAGGCTTCGTTCCCCTATGAGGAGACGCCGGACCAGCTCAAGGTCATAGCCGAGGTGAAGCACGACATGGAGTCACCGCGGCCCATGGACCGGCTCATCTGCGGCGACGTCGGGTACGGGAAGACCGAGATTGCGCTGCGGGCGGCGTTCAAGGCCGCGTCCAACCTGAAGCAGGTCGCAGTGCTCGCGCCCACGACCATTCTCTGCTATCAGCACTACGCGACGTTCCGCAAGCGACTTGCCCGGTTCCCGTTCCGCGTCGAAATGCTGTCGCGCCTCGTGCCCCCACAGCAGCAGCGCGAAATCCTCGCCGGGCTCAAATCCGGCGTGGTCGACATCGTCGTCGGCACTCACCAGTTGCTCAACCCCGGCGTGGCGTATCACGACCTTGGGCTCCTGATAATCGACGAGGAACAGAAGTTCGGCGTCAGACAGAAAGAACGTATCCGCTCGGCGCGGGCCGAGGTTGACGTGCTGACCCTGACCGCGACCCCAATACCACGCACGCTCTATATGTCGCTATCCGGGCTGCGCGACATCTCGCAGATTCACACCGCGCCGCCGGGAAGACGCGAGATAGCGACCGAGGTTGCGCCCTGGCATGACCGGCTGATCTGCGACTACATAACCCGCGAGCTCGCCCGGGGCGGCCAGGTCTTCTTTGTCCACAACGAAATCGAGACCATCAACGAAGTGGCTGAACGGCTGCAGCGGATTCTACCCGGCGTCCGCTTCGCAGTCGCGCACGGCCAGATGTCGGGCCGCCATATGGCCGACATCTACCTTGGCTTTGCCGCGGGCGAGAACCAGATGCTCCTCTCGACCGCCATAATCGAATCCGGCCTCGACCTGCCCAACGTCAATACCATCATCGTCAACCGCGCGGACAAGTTCGGCCTTTCCGACCTGCACCAGTTGCGCGGACGGGTTGGCCGGTCGGAAGCACAAGCCTATGCCCTCTTCCTGACCCCGGCCCGCCGCGAAGTCACCGAGGACGCGCGCAAACGCCTCTCGGCCCTGCTCGCCTACTCCAAGCTCGGATCCGGCTTCAAGCTGGCCCTGCGCGACATGGAGATACGGGGCGTGGGCAACCTGCTCGGCACCGAGCAGCACGGCCAGGTCGCGCGGGTCGGGTTCAACCTCTACACCCAGATGCTCAAAGAAGCGGTGGCGAGAATCAAGGGCGAGCCGGTCGCGGTCGAACCCGAACTCAGCCTCGACGTGTCGGCCTACATCCCGAAGGAGTACGTGTCGGACGGCTATGAGCGGGTCGCGCTCTACAAACGGCTGCTCGGGGTCGAGAGCGAACCGGAGCTGGAGGAACTGCGCGCGGAACTGGTCGACCGGTTCGGCCGGTACCCGGCCCCGGTCGAGACCCTGTTCCTCATTGCACTTGTGCGCGTACGCAGCCGTCGGCTCGGATTGCTCAAGGTGAGCCTGAAGAACCACATCGCTACGATTGTCCGCGCTGACAAGACGGTCACCGCCAAGGGGGGAATCGACGAACTACTGGACTGGCTGAAGCGGGGCACGTAGCGTCCGTGGCCGGGCGGATGTAGGCTTGACGGCCAAGCAGGTCCAAGTATCATCTTCTCGATGAAGACCATCGGGATGCACCGGCTCATCCTAGCAGCGCTCATCGGTTGGTCCGCAGGGTCTGCCCTACCCAGACACAGCTCGGTGACGTACTACCATGGCGGCGGCTGCGAGAGTTACACCTCGTACACGCTCAGGGCCACCCAGAGAGGCGACTCCGCCGTCGTGGAGATCGCGGCTAGCGACCGAACGGGTCCTTTCGTGTCGCGGATACCGGCTGATGTGTACGCCCTGGTCTGGGACAGCCTGCTGAGAATCGGCTTCTTCGATTCTCTCCTCCCGTCCTACGACGCGCCCAGGGCTGGGACGGGCGCATACTCGGGCTACATCGCCATGGAGTATGATTCCGGAGGCGTTGCCAGGGCAAAGAGGGTGGGTTTCCACAACGAGCCAACGTCACCGCCGGAATTCGTCACGGCTCAGAGGTTGGCGAGTAGCTTTGACCCCTGGGCCAGAACCACCATTGAGCAATTCCGGCACGGCGACTTCCTCAAAGCCTTGGAGGCCCTCGGGCGCACGGCCGAAGACTGGCTAGGCAGTACCAAGAAATCCCCGCAGTGCGACTACCTAGAACGCACCGGAAAGGCGCCCGAGATCATTCGGCTGATCTTCGACTACATCGGTAGGGACATGGGCCCCGAGCCCGGCCCAATGCACGCTGGGAATAGGGTGCTCACGTACTTCGCACCTAGAAGTCCGGCCGGAAACCG
>DDXO01000107.1 GCA_002347155.1 Caldifarciminota bacterium UBA2258 | reverse complement strand
AGAGCTGCTTGGTCTTGACCACCAACTCGTCCAATGAGAAACCGTCTTCCGCTAGCACTGCTGCCAGTTCCATTGCTATACTCTTCTTCATGGCCTGAGTTCTCCTGTCTTAAGGTCTAGCGATACACAAAACCTTAGACAAACTCAGGCCATTCTGCTACTACTACCCCAACTTCCGGGACAATACCCAGATTTGGCGGCGGCTGACCGCTTCCGGCCAACAGCTGGTTGTTGGTTTCTGGTTCTTGGTTCCTGGTTTCCGGGCCTCGGCCGACCCGGCCACTGGACCACTGGACCACTGGACCACTTGACCACTCGGCACCTCTCCTTCCATTGACTCCGCCGGACGCGGAACCTCCCTCCTCCCCGGTGACTCATGGTTGCAGGCCAGCGGCCGCAGGGCCGGCTTGACCGGCTGTGCGGCCGGAATAGACTTGCTGAGATGAAGATCGTCCGCGAGCCGCTCTCGCTGGCTGAGCTGGAGACGATGGCCAAGGCTGGGTTCGGCAACCTGGTGAAGGCGGTCGTGGATGTCGAGCGCTGTGTCATGGCGGTCGGCGGCGAGCTGCACTCCGACGAGGAGGCGCTTCTGCTGGAGGACGGGTCGAGCCAGCAGCACCTCTGGGGCATCAATCTCTATCCCGAGCTGAGCGGCGAGGATTGGGTTGAGTTTGACTCCATGATAAACATCCGGCCATCACAAGGCAACCGGACACGTGGCGTGGACGATGCCGGTGTCCGCCGGAGGGTTGTCGAGGTCGTCGAACGGCTCGTAGCGCGATGACGTTCCAGCACCAGGAGCTTGCTGCCGGCCGGTGGTTCAGGCTCAGCCTGGCTGAGCAGTTGGGCAATGTCGGCAGTGAGGTGTCGCGGGCTCTCTCCTGGCAGGAGCGAGGCAATGTCGACTACTGCCGGAGGGCGGTCGAGCGGGCGCTGGAGTTGCTCGACCTGACGCTGGCGGATGGACGGCACCGCGGCAGGCTGAGGGAAATCGCCCGCGTGCGAGAGGTCTTGGCCGACTACTTCTACGGAGAGAACGGATATGGCTCCTCCCCGGAACTCTGGCGCACCTACTTCGATGCTTTTGCCGTTGCGGCTCGCGCACGGCACATGGCATCGGACCGCATCCGCATTCCGGATTGAAGATTGGCTGAGGTTGAGGCTGAGGTTGAGGTAGAGGCTGAGGCTGAGGCTGAGGTTGAGACCTGAATCGCAGACCGCAGATTGTCGTTCGGAGTTCGGCGTTCGGCATTCCATTTGACACCCCCGCCCGCGAGCCGATAATGGGCCGTGGCCAACACTGAATTCCCGGCCATCGAGACCAGCCGGCTCCTTCTCAGACCTGTGGAACCCGGTGATGCCCCCGCGATCTATGCGTATCAGTCAGACGCTGAGATCTACCGGTACATGAATACCGAGCCGCCCGCCTCCGCGGATGCCGTAGCGGAGACCATCCGTCAATGGCTTGAGCTGCGGGCAGAGGACCGACCGCCGCCGTGGGTCATCATCTTCAAGGAGACGGGACGCGTCGCGGGGCGCATCGGTTTGGACCATCTCAACCGCGAACATTCCGCAGGATGGCTGGACTATCAGTTGGCCCGAGAGTTGTGGGGAAGGGGAATAGCCACTGAGGCCGTGCGCGCGGTCCTCGGCTACGGGTTTGGCACCCTCGGGCTGAACCGCATCGGTGCCTACTGTTGGGATGGCAACGCAGCGTCACAGCGGGTGATGGAGAAGGCCGGCATGCAGTACGAAGGAACTCTGCGACAGATCAGGTTCGCTAAAGGCGCGTACCGGGATTTGCGCTACTACTCGATGCTGGCCGAGGAGTGGCGAGCCGGCAACGCCTGACTGAGGGGCCAGGTCGAGGCTGAGGCTGAGGCTGAGGCTGAGGAACAGGTTGAGGTAGAGGTTGAGGCTGAGGAACAGGTTGAGGTAGAGGTTGAGGCTGAGACGCGGTACGAGCCTTTCCCGGACGAGGACTAAGCCTGAGTCCGGCGAGGACATCCACAGATTACACAGATTACACAGATTACGCAGATTCCGAGGACATCGGGGTTCGTTCCGAGCCGGAGGGAGTCTTACCACAAAGACACATCCGCCAGGAGCCAAGTCCGAAGGACAAAGTCCTGATGACGAATGGTCTGCCACGAAGACACGAAACGCACGAAACGAACTGACGCTGCATCGGCTTGACTCCGACCGAATGTGACCTATCCTTGACGGATGGAAACTGAGTCTCTACCGTTAGTCACTGAGGCTCGAAATATGGTGGCTGTCCCTCTTTTGCCATCTGACACACCGCCCGCGAGTCCTGCAATCAGCATCATGCAGGCGCGTGAGGTTGAAGCCGTCATGGACGGAGGCTCAAATATGGGAAGTCTCTGGCTCTCGCGCCTAGGAAGGATCGGCCAATGCAGGAGCTAACCAATCTGCTCGCAAGATTGAGGCTGGATAAGACTCTGTTCAGTCGTGATGAAGCGGCCATCAAGCAGGCTGTGATTCTGCCAGTTCTGAAGGCCTTGGGATGGGACCCGTTCAACGTCGAGGAGGTCGCACCCGAATACACGGTCGGTGGCCAACGGGTAGACTACGCACTCCGCGAATTGAAGGGTGGAGACGCCAAAGTCTTCGTAGAGGCGAAACGCGGCACTGAGGAGTTGGAGAAGCACGAAGAACAGCTGCTGAAGTACGCCTTCCAGGCCGGAGTAGACCTTGCCGTGCTTACGAACGGATCTGCATGGTGGTTCTACCTACCGACACAGCGCGGCTCATGGGACCAGCGCAAGTTCTACACAATCGATGTCCTCGACCAGGACTCGACTGAGGTCGCGCAGCGGTTCTTCGAGTTCCTCCGCAAGGCAAGTGTCGAAGACGGCTCGTCAGTAGAGAATGCCAAGCGCGTCATGCGAGGGCGACAGCGCCAACAGCAGATCGCAGAGACTCTACCGAAGGCCTGGTCCCGCCTCGTACAGGAGCCAGATGAATTGCTGGTCGACCTAGTTGCGGACACGACCGAGAAGCTCTGTGGATTCAAGCCCGAGTCATCGCAGGTCCGAGACTACCTAAGGACAACGCAGTCACCTGCAGTGCCCGCCCGGGTCCCCGGCAAGGCGCGCGCTGCCAGGACCAAGCAGGTGCTCTCCAAGCGTCAGCCATCCACCTACAGCGGTCATCAGATAGAATCCTTCTCGTTCCTGGGGCGGACCTACGCCGTACCCACATTTCGTGAGATGCTTACCGAGGTCTGCAACATACTCTATGCTCGCCACGCCGCAGACTTCGCAAAGGTCGAAACTCTGGTCGGCAAGAAGCGTGTCTACTTCTCAACCAGTTCAAAGAACATGTGGGAGCCACGGCGCGTAAAGGGGACAAGCTACTTTGTGGAAACGCACTTCAGCGCCGACATGGTCGTTAGGTTTGTCCACAAGGTACTCGCGCTGTTCGGCTACGACCCGAACTCCCTCACAGTGAATCTCCGCCAAGGATGACCCTGCCGCGTATTACGGTGCCAGGGAGTTCCGGGGACACGCCCCAGATTCCGCCCGCGGATTTGACATCCCCGCCCCATCCACAGGCATTTCAGATTGCAGATTGCAGATTGCAGATTTGACGGCGGCTCACGGCCACTCGACGACTTGACAACTCGACCGCCAACCTTCGTCTGTACGATTCGCAGGGACGGCTGGTGCGTACGGAATCGGAGGTCAGGACGTCGTCCTATCGGCTGGATTTCCGGAATCTGCCGGCAGGGCTCTACTTCGCACGCGTCTCGTGCGGAACCAGGACAGTTGAGGCACGGATTCTGCTGACACGCTAGTGAGGTGTAAGCGAAATACCTCGACAATACGGGAGGCCACGCCGGTGCGGGTCGAACACGTCATTCTGAACGAAGTGAAGAATCGTCGGCTCCGAAGACTCTTCGCCTTGCGGCTCAGAGAGACAGACCTGCGCGGTGTTGTCGGATGTAAAGAGCCGTTAGTTACAGGACACTAGAGCGGACGCAGGCCGGCCGGCGCAGATCCTCATTTGACTTCTGGACCAGCCGGAATATCCTGTCTTTCCGTACACAAAGGACAAGCAGTGAAACCAGCATTCGTTCTTCTCGCCGTGTTTGTGCTTCTGGCCGCCGGCGGCTGCAGGAGCAAACAAAGCCCTCCTGAACCGACCGTCTCCCTCGAGTTCCCGGCCGTGGCCTGCAGCACCCTGACCGATTCCGAGGTCGTGCGGCTTATTCAGGTCCTGCCCCGGCTCAGGTCCGCGCTCCGAGCGGTCAATTGGACGCCCACTCTCCGGCGGCCGGGCGATAACGCGGTCGCAGCGCTCTCGAACCTCGTCGAAGGCATGGACCTCCCCGGTGTAGATGATTCGCTCAAGCGGGCCGGCTCTGACTGGCCGAGCGTGCGGCGGATGCTGTACAAGGTCTACGCGGCGGCGGCGGCTGCCGGCGTCTCGGTAGTCGGTCCGAAATTGGCTGAACAGTGGAAGCAGGACACCACGCGGGAAGGCAGGTGGACGTACAAGAGCTACCTGGAGATGAAAGGGGCCTGCGCCGCAGTGCCGAAATGGAACACAATGGTACTGAACAAGCATCGCGTGGAGCTCGCCCTGCTCGATTCGCTCGGGCAGTAGCCACCGCGAGGACGCGAGTCCGAAATCCGAATGATGAATGCACGCGGGCCGCAAACCGACAGCAGGCACTGCTTTCGGCAGTTGCCGTCCGAGTGCTCGATTCCGCGTGCTTGACTGCCGCGCCCGCCATTCCTGGAATCTGCTCCGCGACCGGGCCGGGTTCGGATGAGACGAGCAGCGGTCGTCATGTCCCCGATTCTGGTCCGCAACCACTAAGGAAAAGAATATGATACGCAACAAGCCTGCCGTCAGTTTTCTGGCCGCGCCCCTGTTGGCCGCAATTGTCCTCTCGCTCTCCTGCAAGCAGACCGACCGCTACTCGTTCTGGAAGGGCAGCATTGAGAACCACTACTACATTCTGGATATGAACGACAAGCCGCTGCACAAGGTCGTGGGCAAGCCGTACATGGTCTTCGAGTACGACCCGCTGAACGGCTACCCGCTCCGCGTTGAGTTCGGCCTGTATGATGCAAGGAATGAGTACCTGCCGGGCGTTGAAGGCCCTATTCCCGAGCCCTTCCTTGCCGCCAACACCTTTCAGTATGCCAGCCGGATGGGGCTCACCGGGTCGGTTTCCCTGCGCCTCAACTGGCGGGAGGTTACGTCTTCCAGCAAGCTGCCGTCGGGCGACTTCGAGTTCTACATCGACAAAGGGTCGAACCCGTTCGGGCACGAGATACTGCATTTCACCTACATTCAGGACGCGATGATGGACGGCGAGATTACGAACGCTTCGGTCACCTGGGGCGGACGGATTTCCGACCTGAAGGCATTCAAGCTGAACCACCTGTACAACCGGGGAACGCCGTACTGATTCCGGGCGAGGCCCGCAACCCTGCGGATTTGACAACCTCGCCCGCGAGTTCTAGAATCGAACTGCGACAGCCCCGGTTCGAACCGGACGGGTCCGAGATCAGACATGAGGTTCCGCCCGGTAGTGACGCAGCGAAGCAGGAACCGACAGGAGGAAATCATGGATAACGAAACCGGTAAGACAGGACGTACGTGGACCGAGGAAATCGAGGTCGCCGGGGCCGAACTGGTCGACCACATCAAGGAGCTGGTGAAGGCCGGTAACGTCCGGCGGGTGATTCTGCGGACGCCCGACAACAAGCTGTTGCTGGAGATACCGCTCACCGCCGGTGCCGTCGCCGGCGGAGTTGTTGTGCTGGTTGCACCGGTGCTGGCCGCGCTCGGCGCGATGGCCGCGCTCCTGGCCAGGGTCAAGGTTGAAGTCGTCCGGACCGACCAGCCCGAACGCTGAGCGGCGCCGGCGCTTCGGGCCGTTGATTCGGCCGGCCGCGAGCTGTTGACAAGCGCACGTGGAGCTGCTACGATGCAGGAGCATGAAGCGGTCCGCACTTCGCACGATGACCTCTGCCCGGCAGCTTGAGGTGGCGCTGCTGCTCTACGACCATGGCCCCCTCAGCGCCCGGGATCTGCGTGCCACCGGAACCCTGCTTGCCTACATGGAAAGGCGCGGACTGTTGGCGCCGGTCACCAACACGGACTACCTGCCCACGACCTGGATGCTCACTGCTGCCGGCAGAAGAGAGACGCTGCGCTGCCGGAGGCTTCACCGCGACCGGCTCAATCCCGGCCGGTGAACTAAAAGACCCCGGGACACGCCCCGAACCCGCCCGACCGCCTGACTTGTCCGTCCAAACGAATACCAACAGGCCCGCTGCAGACCCATGCGCAATCGAGCAGGGAATGGCTGTGCAGTCGCCGCATCTCACACAGCCGGACGTGCTTGATGGCGTCCCGCGGAAGGCAGCGAGGCCTGCAACTGACGCGGTTCGCAGCGACGGCGCGGCGCCTGATCCGTCCTTGACTTGACATGAGTGCAACTCCCGGTAGTTTGTGGTCGTGAGGTTGTTCCCTCGTTTCCGCGTCATCCGCACCGACCGCCGGCTGCCGGGCTGGCTCGAGGCGTTCCGCTGGGGAGTGACCGGACTCGTCTTCGTCGCCTTCGCCCTGGTCGTCCTGGTCTGGGGCTACCGCATCGAGGCCATGGGCGTGCTCCGCTGGCTGATGAACGCCCTGAACCCGGTCGTTCTCTTCGTCACGTTGGTGGACGTCATGCTCGGTTTCCTGTTCGCGCCCGCGTTCGGCGCCTACGTCCGGCGGCGCTGGCTCGACCTTGCCCTGCTCATCCCCATCGTCGCGGCCCTGGTCGGAGGTCATTCTGCCCTCCTGCTCATCGCCCTCCGGCAATTGATCGTGCTCACCCAGACATTCCTCCGCTCCCGCCGATTCGCGGGCGTCATTGGCGAAATCCGGCGCCGGCCGATCCAGCTCCTCGCGGTCAGCTTCATACTGATGATCGCGCTCGGCATGGTCCTGCTCACCCTGCCCGTGGCAACGGCCGACGGTCGGGGTGCGCCGGTCATCGACGCTCTGTTCACTTCCACCTCCGCGGTCTGCGTCACCGGGCTCATCGTGCGCGACACCCAGTTCTACTGGTCGCACTTCGGCCAGTGGGTTATTCTCGTGCTCATCCAGTTCGGCGGCCTCGGCATTATGACTTTCTCGGCCAGCATCATCGCCCTGATAGGCGGGCGGCTCGGCGTCTACGGACGCAAGACAATGGGCGAAGTCGTCGAAGACTCGCGCGACCTCGACATCGCCCACAGCCTGCGGTACATTCTGCTCTTCACGCTCCTGGCCGAGGCCCTGGGCTTTGTCGTGCTCTTCCTCCGCTGGGTCGGAGCCACGACGCACCCGCTCGAGGCCGCCTACAACGCGCTCTTCCACTCGGTTTCGGCGTTCTGCAACGCCGGGTTCTCGGTCTTCTCCACTAACCTCTCTGCGTACCCCGGCGACATCATCGTGAACCTGACAGTCATTGGCCTGGTCCTGCTCGGCGGACTCGGTTTCAGCGTTGTCCACGAAGTCATCAACCGCCGCAACCTGCGCTACCTGCTCGACCGCGTGTTCCGACGTCCGATAGCAGAACCCCCGCAGCGGCTGTCGGTCCACGCGTTTCTTGTTCTCCGCACCAGCGCGATCCTGGTCCTGGCCGGAACCGTTCTCTTCTTCTTCTTCGAATATGACAATGCGCTCGGCCCCTTCTCGTTCGGTACCAAGCTGCTCGCCTCGCTCTTCCAGGCGATAACACCCCGCACCGCCGGGTTCAACACCGTGCCCTTCGACTCGCTCCGCCCGGTCACATTGTTCGCCATCACCATCCTGATGTTCATCGGCGCTTCACCCGGCGGCACCGGCGGCGGCATCAAGACCAGTACTCTCGCCGTGCTCTTTCTCACGCTCCGCAACCTCATCGTCGGCAGCACCGAAGTCGAGGTGCGCGGCCGCTCGCTCCCGCGCGACACCATCCGTCGCGCCACCGGCATCGCCGTCGGCGCCGCCTCGGTTCTATCGCTCATCCTCGGGATCCTGCTTGCCACCGAGAGGCTCCCGTTCGCGAACCTGCTCTTTGAAACCGTGTCCGCATTCGGCACGGTCGGGCTGACGACCGGTGCCACCCCGCTCTTGAGCGTGCCGGGCAAGGTCAGTATCATTGTGCTGATGTACGTCGGGCGCCTCGGCCCTCTGACCCTGGCCCTCACCATCCGCGCCCGTCAGGCGCGGCCTGCGGTCCAGTACCCCCAGACGCGCGTCATCGTCGGCTAGAGGAGGTAGTAAATGAAGCAGTTCGCAGTCATCGGCCTCGGCACCTTCGGCCAGCGCATTGCCCGCGCCCTCATGCAGAAGGGTTCGGAAGTCGTCGCCATCGACAAGGACGCAGCCAAGGTCGAGTCGGTAAAAGACGATGTCACCCGGGCCGTGTGCCTCGATGCCACCCAGGAAGAACCCCTGGCCCGTTCCGGCGTGCTCGACCTCGACGCCGTAGTCGTAGCCATGGGCGAGCACATGGAGCAGGCGATTCTCACCACCGCGCTGCTCAAACGCCTCGGCGCCGGGTACATCGTGGCCCGGGCCGCCAGCGCGCTCTACGCCCAGATACTGCGGGACGTAGGGGCCGACCGCACCGTGCTCATCGAGGAGCAGATGGCCGACCAGGTAGCCAAGACCATGGTTGCGCCCGATATCATCGACCAGCTCCAGCTCTCCTCCGGCCACTCCCTCATCGAAATGAAGCCCCTGCGTGAGATGGTCGGCAGGAAGCTGAGCGAGCTTGACATCAGGCACCGCTACAAAGTCAACATCATCGCCATCAAGAAGCGCATTCCCTTCATCGCCGAGGACGGCGAGTCGAGCTTCAAAGAAACCACCAACGACGTACCCGGACCCGACGACAAAATCGAGACCGGTGACGTCCTCGTCGTGGTCGGCGCGGACGAAGAACTCGAGCGGTTCGCCCAGGGCAGGTAACGCTCTTGGTGAGGCGCAGAATCGGCGAGCAGCCCGGGCCGGGCCAGATCCGGACCCGGATCATGCTTGCCATGCTCCTCTCCTCCGCCCTCGTCGCGCCGGTGGTTCTCCTCTCGGTCTTATACACGGGCCAGATAAACCGCCTGCTCGGCCGGATCGTCAACGTCGATGTCGAACTCATCCGTGTGGCCGGGGATGTCACCGTCACCTTTCTTGGTGCGCGCCGGAGCGAAAAGAACTTCCTGCTCTACCGCGACACCGCCTACCTCCGGGCCGCACGGGACGGCGCCGACCGGGTGGACAGCATCTGCGCCCGCGGCCGCCTGCTGGACCGCGATGCGGCGACGATGTTTGACTCGATCTGCCATGGTATGGCCCGCTACCGCCAGCAGGTCGACACCCTGGCGGCCCTGTTTGATCCGGGCACCAACATCGCCTACCCGCAGGCTCTGCTGCGGCTCCGGGCCGAGCACCGGCGACTGCTCGACCTAGCCGAGACTACGACCGACTCGGTCCGTCGCGACTCGGCCGTGGCTGCGGCCGAACTCCTCGCGGCCGAGCGCGACCTCTCGGTCAACGGTTTGCTCGGCCGCGTGCTGAACGACCAACTCCGCCTGACCGAAGCCAGGGTGACGCTCCACGCCGCGGCCATCGGCGACTATGCTGCCCGGCGGACCGGCGACAGCCGGCGCCGGGCCGAGCAGCTCTCGGTTTGGGGACAACGCAACATCGCCACGGTTCTCATCCTCGTCGTGGTCGCGCTGGTCTGGCTCGTAATCAGCCTGCCGCGCAACCTCGTCCTGCCGCTCAAGCGCATCGCCAACGCGCTCGGTCGGGCCGAGCGCGGTGATTTGAGCGCCCATGTAACGGTCCACGGCCGCGACGAACTCGACCAGCTTGCCCGGCAGCTCAACCGCGTCTTCACCCGCCTGCGCGAGGCCGACGAACGCAAGACCAGCTACATCCAGTTGCTCGAACACCGGTTCCGGCTGCTGGCCGCGGACATTGCCGAAGGCGTGCTCGTCTTCGACCGTGCCCCCAACCTCGTCCTGGCCAACGCCGCGGTCGAATCCCTGCTCGGACGGCCCGCGTCCGAGGCCCGGGGTCACGCCCTGACCGAGTTTCCCGGTCTTGCCTTCCTCGCCGACCCGCTCGAAGACACGCTCTCGGGCGCCGGCGGCCACCAGGAATGCGGCATCCTGCCCGGACTGCCCTCTTCCGCGGTCTGCATCGAGACGCTGCGGGACAACACCGGCGCGGTCGTAGGAGCGCTCGTCGTCATCACGAACCCGCAGCCGCCCGCGCCCGAAGAACAAGCCGACACCGAACCCGCGGCCTGACGCCAGGGCACGGGCCACGACCGCGTAGACGGAGGCCGAACCAGGCCGGGCACACCGCCAGCCCGCCCGCCCGCGACAGACGGAAACTGCCGACTCGCCGGAGTGACCTGTCCCGGGATTGATGGAAGCCACGAAACGAACTGGTGCAGCATGTCCGTTTCACGTCGTCTTGGCCTCAGCGGTCCCTTTCAAGCAGTACGTCCACTCGTGGCCATGCGTCTCGCAATCACTGGCCGTCCCGTTACTTGACAGCCGGGCAGCACCGGCTATCCTCACCACCCGTGGTCAAAGCGTGCGTTCTCTTCGCTGCCGGTACCAATTGCGACCAGGAGTCGGCCTATGCCTTGGAACTCGTGGGCGCGGTTCCCGAGGTCGTACACGTCAACCGGCTCCGCTCCGGCGAGCAGAAGCTCGAGGACTACCAGATACTGCTCATCCCGGGCGGCTTCTCTTACGGTGACTACATCGCCTCCGGCCGCGTGCTCGCCACCGAGCTCAAGCACTTTCTGCGCGACCAGATCGAGCAGTTCATCGCTGACGGCAAGCTCGTCCTCGGCATCTGCAACGGATTCCAGGTCCTGGTGAAGTGCGGTCTCCTGCCCGCATTCGAGCGGCCCTTCGAGCCGCAAGCGGTGACCCTGGACACCAACGACTCGGGGCGGTACGAGGACCGCTGGGTTTACCTCAGAGTCGAGGACTCACCCGCAATCTTCACCCGCAACATCACGTCCCCGATGTACCTGCCGGTGGCCCACGCTGAAGGCAAGTTCCTGGCCAGGTCGGCAGGCATCCTGGCCCGGCTCGGCGACGCGCGTCAGGTGTGCCTGCGTTACACAACACTGACCGGCGACCCGCCCGCTTTCCCCGATAATCCCAACGGCTCCGAAGATGACATTGCCGGCATCTGCGACCCCTCCGGCCGCATCTTCGGTCTGATGCCGCACCCGGAGCGCTTCGTCCGCCGCGAGCAGCACCCGCGCTGGCACCGCGAGAGGATCGACGAGCCACACGGCATCGCCATATTTCGTAACGCCGTAGAATATGCGCGAAAGAACCTCTAAGGAGAAGTCCGAAGTTCGAATGACGAATGACGAATCGCGCGGCAGGCGAGTCGGACAGCATCCGATACTGACGTTCGCGGACCGCGGCCCGGTGAGCTTCACGTTCGAGGGCCGGCCCATGACCGGACGACAGGGCGAGACGATTGCGGCTGCGCTCGCGGCCAACGGCGTCCGCCTGTTCCGTCATGCCGAGAAGACCGGCCGCCCGCGCGGCTTCTTCTGCGCGGTCGGCAAGTGCGCCTCGTGCCTGATGGTGGTCGATGGCAGGCCTAACACCATGGTCTGCATGGAACCACTGCGCGAAGGTACGAGGGTCGAACGGCAGCGCGGTCGAGGCAGGCTCCAGTGAAGACTGTCGACATCGCTATTGTCGGCGGCGGCCCGGCCGGGCTCTCCGCCGCTATCGCCGCGTCCCGGCTCGGCGCCAAAGTGGCCTTGGTCGACGACAACGACCGGCTTGGGGGTCAGCTCGTGAAGCAGACCCATAAGTTCTTCGGCTCCAAAGCCCACTATTGCGGCACGCGCGGCATGGACATCGCGGCGATTCTCGAACAGGAACTACGCGGCCTGCCCGCCGAGATCCTCTCCGGCACTTCTGTCGTGGGCTTGTACGGAGGCAGGGTCCTGGCTCTGGCTAGTCGCGAGCGCTTCACCAGGCTCGCTTTCAAGTGCCTTATCGTCGCGACCGGCGCGGCCGAGAACAACCTGCTGTTCGAGAACAACGACCTGCCCGGCGTGTACGGCGCGGGCGCAGTCCAAACCCTCATGAACGTCTATGGTGTAAAACCCGGCACACGAGTCCTGATGGTCGGGTCAGGCAACATCGGCCTGATTGTCTCCTATCAGCTCATTCAGGCCGGCATTGAGGTCGCGGCCGTGGTCGAAGCACTGCCGAGGATTGGCGGTTACCACGTACACGCGGCCAAACTCGCGCGTCTCGGTGTTCCGATTCTCACGTCGCACACCGTGCTTCGCGCCCTCGGAAAGGAAGAGGTGGAAGGTGCGGTTATCTGCCGTGTGGGCAGGAACCTCAAGCCTCTTTCAGGAAGCGCCCGCAGGCTCAAGGTCGACACCATCTGCCTGGCGGTCGGCCTCACGCCGCTCTCCGAGCTTCTCTGGCAGACCGGGTGCAGGATGGTCTACGTCTCCGAGCTGGGCGGCCACGTGGCCTGGCACAACGAAAACATGCAGACCAGTCTCTGCAACATCTACCTCGCCGGCGATGTGTCGGGCATCGAAGAAGCATCAACCGCGATGCTCGAAGGCCGGGTAGCGGGAGCGCATGCGGCTGCTCAGGTCATCGGGTTGAACCCGGAAGCCGAAGGAGTCATTGCCGGTTCACAGGCCGAGCTCTGCGCCATCCGCAAAGGCCCGTTCGGCGACAAAGCCGCCTGCGGCAAGTCCAGACTTGCCGAGTGCGCGGCCCTGCCCGCCTAGATTTTCAGGTAAATCACGGCGACGACGCTCGCCATCCAGAGCAGGACATCGACGAGCAGCGGCGCGTCATTGAGCAGCGCCTGCTCGGGTGCCCCGCCCATGTCCCGCCGGTAGACCAGATACAGGTAGCGGTAGATCGCATAGAGCACGAACGGGACGGTCAGCATCAGATTGTGGGTCCCGAACTTGGCAGTTGTCTCCGGGGCAATCGTGTACAGACAGTAGGCGATAACCGTCGCCGAGGTCGCGACCGCCATCATCTGGTCGAGCAACTGCTCCGAGTAGTGCTCCAGCACTGCCCGGTGCCCGGTGCCGCCGTCCTCCAGTGTGAGCAACTCATGCCTGCGCTTGGCCAGTGATATGAACAGGGCGAAGAGAATCGTGCAGACGAACAGCCACGACGAGAGCGTAACGTGCACGAGGACGGTACCCGCGACTGCCCGCAGGGCGAACCCGGCCGCCACGGTCATCACGTCGAGGACCACGGCGTGTTTCAGCCAGAACGAATACGCGACCTCGAGCAGGAGATAGGCAAGGGCGACGATCCCGAACGGCCAGTAGAGAACGAAGCTGCCGCCCAGGCCGACGGCGGCCACGACTATCGCCGCAACCCTGGCGATGCCCGGCTTCAGCCGTCCCGAGGCAATCGGCCGAAGTCGCTTCTTGGGATGGAGCCGGTCCTTCTCAACGTCGGCCAGGTCGTTGACGAGATAGACGGCGCCGGACAGGAGGCAGAAGGCGACAAAGCCACCGAGCGAGAGCAAGAAGTCGGTCAGGTTGAACAGACGGAGGGAGAAAACGAGCCCCGCGAAGACCAGCAGGTTCTTCGGCCACTGCTTGGGCCTGAGGCTGGTAACCAGTGCGCCTATCATGTGATAGAAAGCTATCCGAAAACGGAACAAAGTCAACGCCCGTCCCCGGAAGCGTGGGACCGGGCGACATGATGACCAATCAGGTGTTGATACTGGTGCACACCGGACAGCAACTGCCGCGGCCAACACAAGTTTCTGGCCTGCTACTCCGCTCGTCATTCCCTCCCTGAATAGTCACTCGGGTTTCGGAGTTCGGACCTGCTCCAAGTCCGGTGCCGCCTGCCTTGACATTGCCGGCTATTGAAGGAATATACAAGCAGGAGAGCATATGGCCAACCGTATCAACTCCGTCTTCACCGTCGAGGACACGTTCCTCGCCTATGCGGTCGGCGACAACGGCCTTGCTCTGACCTCTTCCGACGGCGGAGCCACGTGGCGCCGGCTCGCGCCCCCCTTCGCCGGCAATCTCTACACGGTCTGCTTTCCCGGGCAGGGCGAAACCGGCTATGCCTGCGGCGATTCCGGTACGGTGCTCAAGACCGAGGACGGCGGCAGAAACTGGCGGCTGCTTGACCCGAAGGTCACTCTCGACCTGCGCGTCGTCAAGTTCCCGATCGGGCCGCAGGTCGGATTCGTGGCCGGCGACGCCGGCACTATCCTGCGCACCGACGATGGCGGCGAGACCTGGGACAAACTCGTCACCGCTACCGAAGAGAAGATAATGGACATGAACTTCCCTTCGGACGAGACGACCGGCTACGCGGTCGGGCCCAACGGCACGCTCCTCCAGACGACCACCGGCGGCGACGTCTGGTTCTCGCAGGCAGGCAATCTCGAAGGCGCGATGCTCTCGACGAGCATCACCGCGGTCTTCTTCCCGGCCGGCGACACGGTCGGGTTCGCCACGACGAACAACTCCGGCGTCCTGTTCACGCCCGACGGCGGCGAAGCATGGCGGCCGCTGAAGTTCGACTTCCTGCCCCCTCCCCTCTTCTCTCTAGACTTCCGTTCGGACACAATGGAAGGGTTTGTGGTCGGCGCCGAAGGCACGCTGCTCCGGACCTTCAACGGCGGCGAATCATGGGAGCGGCTAGACGCAGGGGCCGATGCCGACCTGTTCAGCATCCGCTTCTTTGCCGATGGCCGAAACGGCATCATCGCCGGCGACGAGCGCACGCTCCTCTTCTCCACTGACGGGGGCCAGACCTGGACCCCGAGCCGAATCCTCTAGCGCGCCCCTGACCTGTCCGTTCGGAAGTACGAAGTCCGAACTCCGAACGACGAAGTTCGGCACTCGGCGTTCGGCATTCGCACTTTCCGTGTACTGTTTTCCCTCATGCGATTTTTGGCCTTGACAACGTTGAGGGCGAATCCTAGAATACAGTGAATTAAGAGCTTAGCATGGGACGAGACGCAGTCCGGACGAAGTGCAAACCGGCATTCGGTCTGGACTGAGAAGCTACCGGACGGCTTCGGGGCCAGAAGCTGCCTGATGTCTCGCCTCCGCCTGCGGGCGACTAAGCCAAGGCGACCGGGAAGGTCGACCTGCATCGGTTTATGGGTTTGTCATTGAGGTGCTTCACGAGCTGCGTTCGTTTGCAGCCGCGTCTTCTCCTCCTGCTCGCCCCGGAGGCGAGCCTTGGGCTTCTTGACAAACCTCTGTTCCTCGGAGGCTCCCCATCGCAATAGCCGGCGTGTGTACGACCAGAAAGAAGTCAGTCAGGCGTTCCTGCCTCGCAGCGCCCTTGGGAGCATCCAACTTCACCCTGCCCCTGCCGGACCGGCCATTTCCCAATCCCCTGGCAATCTGCGAAAAGGGACCGGACGGCTGGACCCTGCTCGCAAACCCGGACACCGGCGCGGCCGTGGCGGTGAATCCAACCGGAGCCCTGGTCTGGAGACTTACCGATGGCAGACGGACGGTGAGCGACATCGTCGCCGGAGTCCGTCGCCGCTATCCTGATGCACCCGACTGTGTGGCAGACGACGTTACCGGGCTGCTCGGCACACTCACGGACGAGGGCCTCATCGGCCGCGAAGTCCAGGCCGGAGAGCAGTGCAAAAGACAGTGACCAGACCTCACGACCAGGAGCACCAGACAGATAGGCATTTGGTAACCGACAAAGAACTGAGAACTATGAGCTTCACAACGGAGGTTGCAGAATGAAAAAGAAACCCAGGAAGCACAAGGAATACGAACCCCCGCAAGCTGTTCACCTTCACGATTCTGACCGAGCATACGGAGAGTGTGGCCTTAACGGCAGCGCTGCCGGCTACCGGGAGTACAAATGGGGCGGCACCTGCGTCACCGGCCACATCGCCACCAGCGGATGCCATGCCGGGATATCACCTAACTGAGAAGGAAGGGGAACTATGCCAAAGAAATCGTTCTTGCTTCTAGCCCTCGCGGGCCTGCTCGCCTTCGCCTTCGCAAGCCCCCGCCATGGTTCGCCGATTCGGGAAGACAGCCGTGTCCAGCGTCGGCAGTTGCTAGACAGCCTGCGGGCGCTACCGCGCGAGGTGAGGCGCGCGGCGATGAAGCAGTGGCTTGAATCCCAGCGGCCCGTCCTCCGGACGCACCGCGGACAGACCTCAGGCATGCCGCGCAAACTCGACCTCCCCTCCAGCCCATTCGGCACCGAATTCGAACCCGCGCCTGAAATGGAAGCGGGCCAGCTCGACCCTGCGGTTGCGTTCGACGGCTCCCAGTACCTTGTAGTCTGGCTGCAAGATTACGAAGACATCTACGGAGCACGTGTCAAAGCGGACGGCACCCTGCTTGACTCGGCGAGCTTCCAGATCTCGAACAGCAAAGTCGCATGGTTACTCCCATCGGTGGCATTCGACGGAACCAACTTCCTCGTGGTCTGGGAGGACTACCGCAACTACAACAGAATCGACACCTACGGCGCACGCGTAGCGCCGGATGGCACGGTATTGGACGAAGGCGGCATCCGCATATCAACCAACGCAGAGGTAGCCTACACCCCTTCGGTCGCCTTCGGCGGTACCAACTACCTCGTGGTCTGGGATGAATCGCATGACATCTACGGAGCGCGCGTCACCACCTCCGGCAATGTTCTGGATGAGTACGGACTCTCAATCTCAAGCGCAGCAAATGGCCAGTTCTTACCTCATGTTGCCTTTGACGGCGCCAACTACCTGGTAGTTTGGCATGACACCCGCGCCGGCGGTGCGGAGGATATCTACGGCGCGCGTGTGACCCCGACCGGTCAGATACTGGACCCGAGCGGCATCGCAATCTCGACCGTCACGTACGAACAGCAAAACCCAAAGCTCGCATTCGACGGCACCAACTACCTGGTGGTCTGGCAGGACTATCGTAACAACCAGTACCGTGCTGACATCTATGGCGCGCGCGTCAGCCAAGCCGGTTCGGTGCTTGACCCCAGCGGCATCGTGATTTCCGACACCGTTGACGATGACGAGACCTACCCTTCGGTGGCGTTCGACGGCACCGACTACGTCGTCGCCTGGGAAGACGGCAGTAGCGGGCACGTCTATGGTTGCGAGGTAAGCCTGGCCAGCCCGCCCGTTGTCGGCGCGTCCTATGACATCTCCGGAGCCGAGCGTGTCTATCCCGCCCTGGCCTCCGGCCCGGCAGAAGGCACGGCGATGGTCGCCTACGTATCAGAAGACAGCGACGAAGTTCTGGCCCGCCTGGCCACCTTTGACCTGACCGGCGATGTCGGCACGGTCAGCGTCGAACGCCCGGTCGCCTCCTACCTGTTGCCGAGTTGGGACATCCCGCCGATGGCACAGCTCAAGAACTACGGCAGCGCCGTGCGTTCCTTCAATGCGAAGTTCACCATCACGAAGGGCGGGTCGGAAGTCTATTCAAAGACCAAGACAGTGTTGGGTCTCAAGGCAGGCGAGACTCGTGCGGTCACGTTCTATCCCTTCGAACTCACCTCCGGCCTGTTCACGTCCAAGTGCACGACGATGCTGGCCGGCGACACGGTCGGCGGTAGCAGCGGCAACGACAAGAAGACCGCCATCTTCCAGGGCTGCGACTTCATCTACTTCTTCGATGAGGATAACCACACCGAGTTCAGTGCTTCAACCGACGGCGGCTGGGGCTGGGGCCTGCTGACCTGGAGCGGCTGGGCGCCTCCGCTCATGGACGAAACCATCTGGGGCGTCGGTCGGGACGGAGATTATGACCCTAACCGGGATGGCAGGCTGGTCTCGCCCACTTTCGACGTGACTGAGGCCAATCCGTCGATTGCCTTCCAGCACAACTTCGACATCACGGACGAAGATGACGGCGGCAACTTCTCATACTCAACCGACGGAGGCAGCAACTGGACGCTCCTCGAGCCTGTTGACGGTCTCGACTACAGCGGCACACCGTCCGCTCTGGGCCAGAAGGGTTGGACCGGCAGCTCATCCGGCTGGAAGCAATCGGTCTTCACGATTCCGGTGACGACCGACACGTTCAGTGTCAGTTGGCGCTTTGCTTCCGACGGCTCGAGCAACGACCACGGCTGGCTCGTTGACGAGGTCGCCGGTATCGGCTTCCCGATTGACCTCAAGTCCGGCAGGCCGCCGGTGCCCGGTGCGGCCATCAACTCGGTCAACCTGTCGTCGAATCCGCTCCGCGGCCGGGGAATGCTGACCTACACGCTCGTGCGACCCTGCAAGGTCAGCATCAACCTGTACGACGCAGCCGGTCGGCTGGTCAGGCCCCTGGCAACGGCCGGTTTCCGGGAAGGTGTGAATACCGCGCAGCTCGACGCGAACGAACTCAACCCCGGCGTCTACTTCGTGAAGCTCCTGGGCGACGGCGACATCAAGACGGCCAAGGTTGTTATCCAGTAGGGACGGCTTTAGAATACCGTAGAAGACCAGTCTGACATCGCGGGCGGGAATCGACAGCATATTCCCGCCCGCTTCTGCAGCCCGAGCCACGTTCCGCTTCGAGGATTCGCATGTCGTCATTCGGAATTCGGACTGACGGTCCCCGAAGGGGCCGCAGCTACGGCCTATCGGTGCCACGACGTTGAAGACGTCGGTGCGGATGGCCTGCACTGCCTCGACAGGCCCAGGGGTCAGCGACTCAACTATGCACTCCACCTCGGCCTGAACCTCGACCTCGATCCGCCATCGCTCGACTCAAATCACACCGCAAAGCACCGTCCATCGCTCCCCTCATCGGAACTCTCATCCTATCCTCCATTGCGTACTGCATTACTCCTGCAACTGCACTCTCAACTGGACACTCCACTCGACCTCAAACCGGACTCTCGATTGCTCAAGTCATTGGAGCTCGCATCGCTCAGCAAACTGCTCAGAGCATTGCCCGTCGCATTGGGCACTGCAATGCTCCGCTCATTGCAGGTTTCAACGCACCGGTCATTTCTCCTTTGAATCTATGCTGCAATGCTCCCCGAAATGCGGCTCGGGAGGCGACCCCTATATGCGGATTCCCGCGCTTGCGACCGGACCTAACCCTAAGATAATATGGTAGTTATGCCTGCTGGCTGCCTTGCGGTGTTTGTCCAGTTCTTTTCCGCCCTTCGGCCCTGCGTCCGATTAAACTGACGGCAGAAGCCCGGGGCGGGCTGTGAGCCGTCGGCTCTCTCCGCCCCGCGCGCCGAGCCGAGCAACGGCTGACGGCTCACGGCCAGGCTAGTGCGGGATCTTGGTAATGGAGTGTTCGTGCATCAGCCGGTAGAACCGGGCACGGCTGTGGCCCGCCAGCCTGGCTGCAGCTTCGACGTTCCATGCGGAGGAAATGAGGGACAGTCGCCTATTAAGGAGACGCCAGTCAAGGGTAGCGGGCCACGAGGTGGCTCCGGATCAGCCTTAAGCTTCAAGCCACAAGCCTCAAGCCCCAGGCCAGTTCAAGCCCAAGCGCAAGCCGGCGCGGCTGCGCCGCGAGGCTAAGGTAGAGGCTGAGAAGCGGGCCTGCCTGCGCAGGAAGATGGCGCGGGTGCGGAACGTTATGCGGAGTGTCCCGCACCCGCTTTGTGGTATGTCTGAGTCCCTTCAGGGACGTATGATTCTGACCGTGACCCCGCGGTCCGTCAACGGGTCAGAACCGGCAGATTGAATCCGGGAGTTGTGGCAAGACACATTTGGCTGACAGTGAGTAGAAGGCAGTAGACAGCAAACAGGAGGGAGGGATGATTGACGCGGGCTCGGTCCGCGGACGGCATTCGCCTCAGGCAGGTAGGCCGCTAGTCCGTCTCAACCTCGAAGTAGTCCACCCGATGCAGGTACAGCGGCCGGCCCGGTGATTCTCCCTTGCCCTGCGCCCGCAGTATGTCACCCGGCACGCCCAGAGATCTGAGATACTCGAACGCAGCGTCTGCCCGGCGTTGGGACAGTGGAAGGTTGTGTGAGAGCGGACCTTCTTCGGAAGCATAACCGAGGATTGTCACTCTCTTGATGTCTGGACGCGACAGAATCGCATCCGCGTTCGCCCGCAGGGTCGTCTCTGCGGTCGGCAGGATATCGGACTTGTCCCACATGAACCAGATGGGCTTCAGTTCGAACGCTACCGGAGCGAGCGGCGGCGTGCGGGCGCAGCCCGCGGGTGAACACAGGCAGTGCCACAGAACGGGAACGCCGGCATCCTGCAGAGGGCGGAGTCAGTCGACGGCGGAGCGCGGGCGGAGCGTCGGCCGCTCGAAGCGGCTGAATACCGCCAGCAGCAGGCTGAGCACCAGGCCGGGTCCAACCAGCCAGATGGAACGCTCCAGCCACCAGCGGCCTGAACCCGGCGGCGAACCGGCAAATCCGACAGCCGTCAGCACGGCAAACGTCACTGCGTAGGCGGTGATATGCCAGAGGTAGATGGTCATTATCATGCTGTTTGCCGCGACCACCGTCTTCCACGGTCCGGGGCGAGTAAGCCAGCGACTGACCCAGTCGCGCACGAACATCGACACACCCACCAACCACAAGGTCAACGCGACGATGCAGACTGTGGGAGGCGTCATGTTCGATGCCTTTTCGAAGCCGGTGCTGACCATGCTCTTGGGGTACCAGGCGAGGCTGGTCAGGATGAAGAGCACGGCGAGGCCCGAAAGAGCCATTGCCAGGTGTCCGCTTCTGCGAAAGCGCGTGAGCGTACCGTCCGCATACAGGTACCCGAGCTGGTGCACAAACATCCAGACAAAGACCAGATTCGCCCAGCCGACGTCCTTCACGTTGAACAGGAACCGGATCGCGTCCACGCCGGCAACGAGCAGCACCAGGACTACCGGCACGGCTGCCCCGTAGTGCCGGTGGAACCAATAGGTGATCGGCGTCAGGGTGACAATGCCGAGGTAAACGAGCAGAAACCAGAGCGGGCCGAAGAGGACGCGGGCCGAGCTGAGGTGGTGGGATGTGAAGGTACCGGCCAGGTTGAGGCCAATCGCAACCATGATCCAGAACCAGACGAAGACCCCGGTCGGCATCAGCAGCCGGATGAGCCGCTTCCTATAGAACTGCAGCACCGACTCACCTCGGCGTTGAGTGCCCTCAAATGACTTGTAGTTGGAGAATCCGCCCACAAAGAAGAAAAGCGGCATCACCTGCAGCACCCAGGTCACATAGCTGGTGCCCGGTATGACCCCCACGGCGTTGCGCGCGTCCAGCACGCCGTCGCGCCAGCCGACGAGCGCACTGATCCAGTGCCCCCCCACCACCACCGTTATGCTCAGCGCCCTAAGAAAGTCAACGTACCGGTCGCGCGACGGTGACGTCGCTGCGACAGGCCTGTCAAGACGCGGCCCGGGCTTCCTGCCAGCTTTCATGGCTACCTCCGCCGTTTTGGGCCTACTTGGGCAAGAATATAGATTGCTGGACTACGATGTCAAGAGTGACCGCAGGCCGTCGCGACCGCCAGTCGCGAGTCACGAGTTCGTAGTTTGTGGTTATTGGTTTGTGGTTCGTAGTCCCCAACCTCCCATCCCTTTCCCCTGTTGATTGGCCGCGGTCAAGTTCGGTTGACGAACGTCGTCGGTACTCGGACTCGCAGCTTCGCGAGCGGTCGTGGGGTGCCTTGCCAAAGCTTGACAACCATCCGCAGCCGCTGATAATGGCGGCGTATGGAAGCGGGCACAAGGCGTGGAGCCACGCCGTTACTCCGGGTCTCTATCGTAGCCCTGGGTCTGGCTGCCAGCCTCTGCCGATGCGGAACTGCCGTTTCGATGTGGCCGCTGCGTCGAGGGCAGGCGGTGGCCGCGTTCGACCTCGGCGGGCCGGTCCTCAACTTGTCCGGAGCGCAACTGCCTGCCCCCTATCCGGTCGCTCGGCTGCGCTACGGGGTCACGAACCGGCTCAACGTACATGGCGGCATCCATCTGCTGATGCCTGCGTTCGGGTTGCAGGGTTCGACGCCGGGGCAAGCTACCACTTGCTGGACCAGAACGGCTGGTGGCCCTGCCTTGGCATCAGCGCCGGCGAACTCGGTCTGGTCGAGTTCGACGGCGGCGGCAGCACGAGCTTCCTGCCGCAGTTCGAGATCACCGCCAGCTATCTGCGCACGAACCACTCGCTTTCCTACTTCGGCGTCCACACACTCTATGAGGTTAGCCCGCGGTTCTTCATGACCTACTCACCCTACGTCGGCCACAACTTCTCGGTCGGACGCAATCTGTCAGTCAGCCTCGAGATGAAATGGTATGCCGCATCCGAGCGAAACAAACCGCGTGCCGTAACTTACAGGCTGCCCATCGCCAATCACGGCGGCCTCGGCGTGGTCGCCGGCGTGAGCTATCACTTCGGAGGCTGGTATCGCTAGGCCGCACCGGCTTGCGCTCTCCCTGGTACTGCTCCTGCTCGGCGCGAACTGCCTCAGGATGGACCGGTTCATGTTCTCGCCGACGGCAGTCGACGAGTACCTGCGGCCCCAGGATGTGGACTCGGTGGCATGGCATGTGAGCGGCATCATCCCGGATTCACTCTACAGGGAGGTCGAGCTTGTATCTCTTGGCGGCAACCGCATCTACGGATTCCTTGTCCAGCCCAAGGATGGCCAGGCTCGGAGCGATGTCACGATCCTCTACTGCCACGGCAACGGGCACTGCATTAACCGCTACTGGGGTCGGGTAGAATTGCTCTGGGAAATGGGCTATCGCGTGTTCATCTTCGACTATCAGGGCTACGGCAAGAGCGAAGGCGAGCCGAGCGGTGACGCCTGCCTGGCCGACGGCCGGGCCGCCCTCGCATTTCTGCGCGAGAGACCCGATGTCAACGCCGACCGCATCGTCTACTATGGTTGGTCGCTGGGCACCTTTGTGGCCACCTACCTGGCAGCCGATTCGGTCGCGCCGGTCGGACTGATCATGGAATCACCGCCGGCCTCGGCCGAGGCGCTGGTCAAGGAAGGAACCGTGTTCGACATCCCGGGCAGCATGCTGACACAACTCGACTACGCCTTCGACAATGAAGGCCGGATGGCGAGGGTTCGCGTTCCGGCCGTGTTGATGCTGCAGGGCACCGACGATGACCAACTTCCGCCCGCCCGCCATGCCAAGCGCTTGCTGGCCGCTGCCGCAGGACACACGAACGTCGACATGTACTGGGCAGTTGGCGCGGGTCACGCGGACGTACCCTACGTCCTGGGCACGGATTATGCCGAAGAGGTCGGTTCCTATATCGCATCGCGAGCGCGCCACAAGTGAGAAAGCCACTCGTAATGATCGCCGCCGCCGTGCTGTTCGGTTCGGCGTTCGGCAAGGTTCCCGGCCCTCACGCAGACGTGCCGCCCCTCGACCCGGGCATCATTATGGTCGAGGGCAGCGGCGCGGTGCTGGGCGGAGCTGTTTGCGCGGCCGGATTCGGGTTCCTGCTCAAACGGCTGTACGACCCGTCCGAGGATGTCTGGAAGACATTCGGAGGGACAGTGCTCGGCGGCAGCCTCGGGTACCCGGTGTTCTGCGGGCTGGGCTGCTGGGCATCGGCCAAGCTGGTCAAGCAGCAGGGCCAGTTGAACGGGGCGATAGTCGGCGCGCTCGCTGCCACGCCGGTTGCGCTTACCGTCGCCTGGATTGGGACCCTTGTCGAACGATTACCGCCGGGCTCTATCAAGAGCTCGCCGATGTACGCCGTGGCCGCCCTGATTCCGCCGGCTGGAGCGATCCTCGGCTACAACTTCTCCCGACCGAATGCCGGGCCGGCCGGCTCAGCGCGTCTAAGCATGCCGGAGGTCCTAATCGGGACCGAAGCCTGCAAGGATGGATCACCCCTTCCCGTCCTGGACGTTCGCCTGGTCAACGCCAGATTCTAGCAACCATGCGGCTGCGGGAAGTTCAAACAGAGTCTGCGAGTCTACTGCCCTTGGTTTCTGGTTCTTGACTCCCGATCTACAGTCCTCAAACCCTAGTCCCCACTCGCTCTCCTCTGCGGATTGCCGTTCCGCCAGCCGCTCTTCCGTTTGACATCCCCGGGCGGGGCGGGATAATTTATGCGTTGACTGGACACCCCAATTGTGGACGCGTTGACCCGCTGCCCGGCGACCTCGTCGGTGCGCTGAGGTTGTTCCTCGACGAAGTCGAGGAGGAAGCCGAATTCGAAGACCGGTTCGGAAGGCCTTTGATGAATCTCAGCATCGACGAGCTTTGCGCGGCTACGTACCACGGTTTGGCAGTCGGAGATAGCTGGCCCAGGCGACCTCAGTCCGACCGTCCGATCGGCTCGGACGAACCCGGGGACAGCGATGCCGAGGCCAGACTGCAGGTCAACTCCGACCTGGCCAGGTAGCGGCGTCACGCCGAACCATCGATAGCGACTCGGCCGCAGCGCAAGCACGCGCGGCCATGAGTTGCAGGCGGGCAGCCGGGAAGATGGCATGAAAGGGTGGCTCACTGTTGACCGTGTGTCGTTCCTCCTGCCCAGTCTTCAGTTCCCGGCGCCTCATCCCTCGCCCTTTCCCCCTGTTGATTGCAGGCCGGCATTGGTTTGACTGCGTTGGGCATCCGGCTATGTTCTATCGTGTTTGTCGCAATCAAAGGAGTAACTTTGCGCACAAAGAGAGTCCTGTTCGCGCTGGCGTTGTGCCTGGCAGGGCCGGCCCTGCTGCAGGCCGCGAACGTCTGCGTCTGGAATTACGACCCGCTTGACCGTTTCTACGACGCTGCGGTCGGCGAATCCGTCGACTGCGCCTACCATGTAGAGAAAACGCTCACCGAGCTCGGCCACACCGTCACCGTGTCCGAAAGCACGCTGCCCGCCAGCCTGGACGGATTCGACGCCGTCTTCTGTTTGATGGGCTGGTACCGATGCTGAGGGGACAACTGCACCGTCGGTTCGACGGAAAGGACGCAGTTGACTGCCTACCTCGACTCCGGTTACCCGGTCTACGCCGAGGGCGGTGACTTCGGTTACGGCAACCGGAACAGCGAGCTGTGGCCGTACTTCGGGGCGACCTATGTCGGCGACGGCAACGACCAGACTACCGGCAATGTCCAGTCTCTCACCGGTGAGGCCGGCACGCTTGCCCAGGGCATGAGCTTCAGCTACCCCTATCAGCAGGGACCGGATAGCTGGGTCGACCAGTTGGATGCCGGCAGCGGCACCGTGGTTCTGCGCAGCCAGGAGAACATCGGCCGCGTAGTCTGCAACGAGACACCCACGTATCGCACGATTGTGTCGGCCACGATCTTCGGGGCGTCAAGCGGGAACGACCGCGAGGCGCTGCTCGCCGGCTACATGGACTACTTCATGCTCGGCACCGGCATCGGTCAGAGCGGCACGTGGCCGCAGCCGGCAAGAACGGCAGTAGTTCCGAGCGTGGCCCGCATCGGGCGAGCCGTGCGGCTGGAGACGTCCGGGCCGGCGCGCGAGCTCCGCGTCTTCGATGTTAACGGCCGGGCCCTGACTGAGTGGCGTCTTCCGGCCGGCGAGGCCGCGACGATCTGGCATATCGGCACCGAGATTCCGCCCGGAGCCTACTTCCTGCAGGCCCGTGCCGCGGGTCGCATCACCGCCCATCCGTTCACAGTCGTGCGCTAGGGTTTCTTCGTATCTGAGCGCCGGGGACGCGCTGGTCGCGTCCCCGGTTCTGTTTTTCAGACTAGCCGGTCGATTGATGGTTGGTATCTGGCTGCGGCTCGAGCCGGGGAACCGAACGAAGGCTAGGGCTTCGTCGGCCAGGGGCGGCGCCGGCGCAACTGGTCGATGCGGTCGAGCATGTCGGCAGCGCCTTCGTCGGACGCGAGGGACTGGTTGAGCAACTCCTGCATCCGTTCCCGGCCGAGGGCGTCGTCGCACCTTGACATGCCCAGCAATACCTGAAGCTGGCCGCCGCTTGCCCCAATCGACAAGAGGATGCTGAGGGCCTCTACCAGGTTCGGTACAGCCTGGCCGTGCGCGCCCCTCTTGTCCAGGACGAGTCCGATGTTGCCGAGTTCGGTGGCCACGGCCAGCCGGAAGCCGATCCGGCGCGCACCGGCGAGCGAGTCTTCGTAGAAGCGGAGCGCCCGGTCGAAGTCGCCTTTATCATAGTAGACGCTACCGATGCTCCCGAGTTCGATTGCGTAGCCGATATGGTCACCGATCCTGCGGGCTTTCTCGATGACTTCGGCGTAGAGCTCCAGCGCCTTGTCGAATTCGCCCTTGTCGTGACGGACGCTGGCCGTATTGCCGAGACCGCTGACCATACCCAGCTCGTCATTGAGGCTGCGCGATATCGCCAGCGCGTCTTCGTGCGACTTGAGCGCGTCGTCGAGCCGGCCATTGGAGCGGTGGATGTTGCCGATGTTGCCGAGGCAGAGCGCCACCGCCGGCTGGTTGTCCAGCTCGCGGACAATGCCGAGCGCTTCGTTGAGGTGAGTCAGCGCGCTGCCGAACTCGCCGTACTCGTGGTGAATCACCCCGATATTGGCAAGGGCAGCGGCCGCGCCCAGCCGGTCCCGGTCGCGGTCGGCCAGGCGGGACCCTTCCCCGAATTCCCTCAGGGCATCGTCCAGGCTGCCCTGCATGTAGTGGCACATGCCGATGTGCACCAGGAGCGGCACGAGTTGTACCCTGGTAGCATGCTGCCGCGCCTCCTGGAAGTGCTCAATGGCCTGGTTCCAGTGACAACGCTTCATTGCCGCGACCCCCTGCTCAAAGGGCCGGCTGACCGCAGACTCCGAGTCGCGCAGGTTCCCCATATACTCGAACATCCGGTCCAGGTCACGCCGGATGACATCCAGCCTCTTCCTGGCTCTCCTCAGGTCCATCCAGCGCGGGACCTTGGGCCGGCGACGAAGGGCCACGATGCCGATGCCGATACCGATGCCGGCTACCAGCACTATGAGCATCAGAGCCGCCGGGTCGAAGCCCTGCTCTGGCGTGTTGCCCATTGGTGTCATTTTAGCTATGTTCCCGGGTTCGTCAATCATCTATACAAGAGGACTTCGGGCGCCGGCCGCTGTGGTGCCGGCCGCACTGCGCCTGAAAGCGAAGGCGGCCGGATGGCCGCCCTCGTGATTCCTGTCGCGGTCCGGGCTACGGGTTGATGGTGGTTACGTACTTCTGGCCGTCTTTCGCGTACTCCAACACCACCGCGCTTTTAATGGGGTTGCCCCATTCGTCAAAGGTAATCCTGCCCGATACGCAGGGGAAGTCCTTGATGGCGCCGAGCGCCGCCTTGATTTCGTCCGGCCTGGCGTTGGGAGCGTTCCTCAGGGCCTGGATAAGCAGCAGGCCGGCGTCGTACCCGAGGGTCGCGAGCGCGTCCGGCTTCTGGCCGTGCTTTGCCTGGTACCTCCTCACCCATTCCTGGACTTCGGGCCGCGGGTCATCGGGCGAGTAGTGGTTGGTGAAGTAGCCGCCGACGATAGCGTCACCGGCGATCTTGGACATTTCAGGGGAATCCCAGCCGTCGCCGCCGAGCAAGGTAGCCTTGACTCCGAGCTGCCGCGCCTGTTTGGCAATCAGGCCGACCTTGTTGTAGTAGTCCGGCAGGAAAAGCACGTCCGGGTTGGACTGCTTCACCTTGGTCAGGAGCGCAGAGAAGTCGACGTCGTCCTTGGCATATGACTCGAATGCAATCACCCTGCCACCGCCCTGCTCAAAGTTGGACTTGAAGTAGTCGGCCAGTCCCTTGGAGTAGTCGTTGCCCACGTCGTACATCACCGCCGCGGTCTTCACCTTCAGACTGTCGATAGCGAACTTGGCCGCGACCGTGCCCTGGAACGGATCGATGAAGCAGGCACGGAAGACGTATTCCTTCCGCTTTCCGTCCTCGCCGACCGTAACCTTGGGATTGGTCGAGGTCGGAGTTATCATCGGTATCTTCGCCGTCTGGCATTTGTCCGACAACGGTGACGAGCACTTGGACGAGACCGAGCCGATTATGACCGCGACCCTGTCCATGTCAATCAGCTTGGACCCGGCGTTGCCGGTCTCGGTCGGGTCGTTCTTGTCGTCGGTCGCGACAACGTCGATCTTCCTGCCGTTGATGCCGCCCGCGGCATTGGCCTCTTCGATGGCGAGCATCGCACCGTTGCGGGCCGATTCGCCAAAGGTCTTTACGTCACCGGTCAGGGGCACGATCAGTCCGACCTTGATGGGGCCGCTGCCGTCGGCTCTCCCGGCTCCGCCCCCGCAGGACAGGACGGCGACGATTGCCAGTCCGGCCAGCACGGCCATTAGCTGTCTCATTCTTACCTCCTTGGTTTGGGAACGATGAATGATGAGTCTGGGTCCAGGCTAGACATCCTCTCCGGCAGCCGTGGTTTCGCTCTTCGACCGGTAGCCGTCCAGGAACCCGCTCGACCAGGTCTCAAACTCTCCGCGCCCGATTGCCGCCCGGATACGTTGCAGCAGGCGCTCAAAGAAGCTGACGTTGTGCAGGGTCAGGAGTTTGGGACCCAGGGCCTCACCGACAGTGAACAAATGACGAAGGTACGCACGCGAGAAGGTCCGACACGTGTAGCAGTCGCAGGCCGCGTCGAGCGGGCATGTCTCATCCGCGTGCTTCGAGTTGCGGATGGCAACCCGGCCGCTGCTGGTGAACGCGGTGCCGGTACGTCCGTTGCGGGTCGGGAGCACGCAATCAAACATGTCAACGCCGAGCCGCACCGCAGCGATTATGTCCTCGGGGTAGCCTGCGCCCATCAGGTAGCGCGGCCGGTCTGCCGGCAGCAGCGGCGTAACGCGGCCGACCATCTCATAGGTAACGTCTGACGCCTCGCCCAGGCAGAGCCCGCCGATTGCATACCCGGGCAGGTCAAGAGCGAGGAGCGCGCGGGCGCTCTCTTCCCGCAGGTCGGCGTACGTGGCCCCCTGCACGATTCCGAACAGGTTTGCCCCGGCCCTCCGGGCTAGGCTGCACCGTTCGGCCCAGAGTGCGGTCCTTGCCACTGCTGCCTCAGCCACCGGCCGGCAGACCGGATACGGCGGGCACTCATCCAGACACATCGCTATGTCCGAGCCCAGCGCCTCCTGAATCTCGATCACCAACTCCGGAGTGAAGAGGTGCCGGCTGCCGTCGATGTGCGACTGGAATTCCGCGCCTTCGTCGGTTACCCGGGTCAGCGCAGCGAGCGAGTAGACCTGAAACCCGCCTGAGTCGGTGAGAATCGGCCGGTTCCAGCCGATGAACCTGGACAGGCCGCCCGCGGCCTGAACCCGCTTGTGCCCGGGCCGGAGATAGAGGTGGTACGTATTGCAGACGATGATCTCGGCCCCGGCCTCGACTATCTCGGCCGGGGTCAGCGTTTTGACTGAGCCCTGGGTGCCGACGGGCATGAAACAGGGAGTGTAGACCGTGCCGTGAGGGAGTTCCAGCCGACCTAGGCGGGCACGGGAGTCAGTCCTCTGTACGGTGAAGCTCAGCATTGGCAGGACGGCACGGAAGGACGGATTACTAATGAGAGCAGGAAATGTTTGTCATTCTGAGGCGTTCGACGCCGAAGAATCTNNTCTTCGAGTGCAAAGACCCTTCGCTGCGCTCAGGGTAACAGGGTATGGGGATACTGAAAGTGACATCAAGAACTGTCCAGTATTTCATGCTCTCCGCAATATGAGACTCGAATACCGAATCAAGCCCGAACGACCGAAGTCCGGAGCCGACTGGTCATCGGTCATTCACTCGTCATTCGAACTTCGGACTCCGTCATTTCCTCAGACTACCCCATCTCGAGCTCGGAGAAACCGCCCAGGTTCAGCCGGCGCGGGCTATCGCGCACGACCGAGTTCTCGCCGAGTATCGAGCCCTCAAGCAGGGTGTGCTCGACGACCACATGCTGGTTTATGATGGAATCGCAGATGATCGAACCGCGGATGTCGGCATCGGCCCCGACCGAAGCATTGGGCCCGATGACCGAGCAGTCGATTCGCGCCCGGTCGTGGATGAAGACCGGCGGAATGATGACCGAACCCGCCCTCGGTCTGTAGTGCCCCTCCTTTGCCAGGAGGTAACGGTTCGTCTCGAGCATCGCCGCACGCGTACCGCAGTCGAGCCAGCGCTTGATGGTACGGGTCCTTATCTTCACGCCGTCATTGACCATCAACTGCAGCGCGTCGGTGAGCTGGAACTCACCTTTGGTGGTGCTTCCCCGGGCGATCAGGCGTTCCAGTGCACCGAACAGGCCGGCGGACTCCTTAAAGAAGTAGACGCCGACGATGGCAAGGTTAGACCGGGGCCGGTCCGGCTTCTCGATGAACCGGCTGACGTACCCGTTCCTGAGCTCGACCACTCCGAACCGACGTGGGTCCTCGACCTCCTGCACGCCGATGACGTTGCCGCGTCCGACCATCTTCGACATATCGAGGTCGACAATCGTGTCCCCGAGCAGAACGAGAACCGGTTCGCCCGAGAAAGCGTCCTTGGCCCGGTACACCGCATCGCCGAGCCCCCTGGGGTCGGTCTGTCGAACGAATCGGAAGGGGCAACGATACTCGCTTGTCAGGTAGCTTCTCACCTGGTCGCCCTGGGACCCGACCACGACGATGACCTCATCCGGCCGCGCCAGGAGCAGCCGGTCCATGATGTGCCCGATGATCGGCTTGCCGGCGACCTGCAGCAGGATCTTGGGCGTCGTGTGGGTGTGGGGTTTGAGCCGTCTGCCCTCGCCTGCTGCGGGAATCACTGCCTTGAACTGCACGGTTCAACCTCGCTTCTGCGCCATCCGGCGCTTCAATTCTTCAATCCGCTGGATTTCCATCGCGTCCTTGCCCACGAGTCGCGCCAGTTCCACCGAAACGACGTCGCCGAGCATAATCAGCGAAAATATCCGGGCCAGGCGCGACCGCCCTTCGCTCTCGAGTCGCGCGGCAAGGTAATAGGTTTCCGCGTTGATGTCAAGCACCGACTCCAGCCGATACCGGGTGCGCGGATGGGTATCGCGGTCCAAGAGGGCAATCACGACGGTATTCCGGCCCGGATGCCGGGGACGACCCATCCCCATGATCTCGTTGTGATTGTGCTCAGGGAAGTAGTGCGTATGACACATCACTCCGGCATTCTCGTTGAGTTGGCAGCGCCAGCGGTCTGCTACCGCATCCAGCATCCGGCTGGTCGAATAGACAAGCGGCAACCGGCCGTTGACCTGCTTCGCCAGGGCACGGGCCCGCCCGAGCCAGAAACTGCGCCTGGCGCGCATCAGCCGTACCGCCTCTTCGAGTCCGCGCTGATGGCTCTCACAGACACCGAGACGCTCTAGAGAGACCAGCAGACTGGAAAACAGATACCCGAGGGCCGCTCGCGGCGGCATGCCGGCAGGAATGGAGACAACCGGATAGCCGGCCCGGGCCGCGGACCGGGCGAGTTCGCCGCCGCTGGTGATGGCGATGATGCGGCAGCCGCGCCTGCGGGCTTGCGCGTAGGCAGACAGGGTCTCCTCGGTGTTGCCGGAGTAACTAACTGCCACAAAAAGGGTTCTCGCGGTAACCGCCGTGGGAATGCTGTAGTCGTTGCAGACATGAACAGTAAGCGCCGACTCGTCGAACAGCAGCCCCTGCGCGATTCTCGCTCCGATGCCGGACCCGCCCATGCCCGCGACCGCGACCGCGTCGAAGCGGGCCGGCCGGCCGACCCGGGCGGCGGAAGCTGCCTTCGCGCCGGACAGCAGCTGTTCCGGCAGGCCCATTGCCAGGTCGAGCATTCGGTCGGTGCCGCTTAATCCACGGTTCTTCATTTGTTGCCTTTCGAGTTGAACATGAACTCGGCCAGTTGCGGGAAGCGACGGTCAATCTCACGCCGGAGCAGGTTCTTCACCTCGAGTGCCGTACCGAGCTTCAGCACCTGAGTCACCACCTCGGCTGCGGCCCCGGAGTCGATGCTGCGGATTATGCCCTTAGCCTCCGGAATCACGCCCGGCGACACCGACATCTCGTCGACGCCCATGCCCAGCAGCAGGAGCATGCCGAACAGGTCGGATGCGAACTCGCCACACATCCCGGCCCATATCCCCTGCTGATGTGCGGCATCAATCGTCTGCTTGACCAGCCGCAGCACGGCCGGGTGGAAGTGGTCAAACAGCCGCGCGACGTGCTCGTTGCCCCGGTCTACTGCCAGCGTATACTGCGTAAGGTCGTTCGAGCCTATTGAGAGAAAGCTGCACTCGTGCGCCAACCGGTCAGCCATGATTGCCGCCGACGGAGTTTCAACCATTATGCCGACCTCGAAGTCCGGATCGAATTCCAGCCCCCGAGCCTTCAGAACGTCCTTCGCCCGCTCGACCTCGAGTTTAGCCCGACGCAATTCTTCTATAGTCGTGATCATCGGGAACATAACCTTCACGTTCCCGAGCGCCGACGCCCGCAATATAGCACGGAGCTGGTCTCCGAACAAACCTAACTTGCCTAGCGTCAGCCTGATAGCGCGCAAACCCAGAAATGGATTCGCCTCACTGTAGCCGGCCAGCACCTTGTCGCCTCCGAGGTCGAACGTCCGGACTATGACCGGGTACGGTTTGAACAATCTGGCCACTTCGGCGTAGACAAGGAACTGCTCATCTTCTGTCGGCGGTCGGCGCTTGGCCAGGTACATGTACTCGGTCCGGAACAGACCGACCCCGCGCGCACCGTACCTCTTTGCCGCCCTGGCTTCGGCGATGAACTCGATGTTGGCCGACAGGTCAATCGTCCGTCCGTCGGCCGTTACCGGTGCCTGTGACGACAGGGCGCCCAGGGACTGGCGGTAGACACGCCTGCGTTCTATCTCATCGTCGTACGCCCGCAGCCGGTTGGCGCTCGGGTTGAGAATCGCCAAGCCCCGATATCCGTCGACGAATGCCCTCTGACCATCGGTGACTGCAAAGCAGAGCGGCCCAGTCCCGGCAACCGCCGGTATCTCCTTCGCCTTGGCCATGATGGCAGTATGCGAGGTCTTTCCACCGGCCTCGAGTACGAGCCCGACTACCTTACGCGGGTCGAGCAACGCCGCCTCGGACGGAGGCAGGTCGTGGGCGAAGACCACGGTACCCGGCTGAACTTCGAGCAGCGAACGCGAATCTTCGCCCAGCAGGTTGCGCATCACCCGGTTGGACACGTCGGCGATGTCGAGCATCCGTTCCTTGAACAGCGGGTCGGCCGACTTGGCGACCGGTTCCGACATCAGCTTGACGGTCTGGGAATAGGCGAACTCGGCATTCCGCTGGGCCTCGCGGATGAATGCCTCAGTGCTCTTGATGACTTCCTCGTCGGTTATCAGTGTAAGCTGGACCTGGATGAAGTCGGCGAAGTCCGGCCCGAGGTCGCGCCTCACCTGAGTGTGAAGCGTGTGCAGTTCGTGCGTTGCCGCGGCCAGAGCCTGCCGGAACCGTTTCAGTTCGTCCACGACCGCTGAAGGTTTGAGCACCCTCTCCGCCGGCGCAGGCACATACTGACGGTAGACGCGGGCTGTGCCGAGCGCGAACCCCGGAGAAACCGGTATGCCCCGACAGTTCTTTTCCAGCTTACGCTTCATCCTGGTCCAATGTCTCGAGCTTCTGCTTCAGCAGTTCGAAGGCCTCGCGCTCGTCCTCACCGTGGACCTCGAGCACAACGGCGCTCCCCTTGGACGCGGCCAGCGTCAGGATAGCCAGGATGGACTTGCCGTTCACGCGCATGCCGTCCTTCACGAGCCTGATTTCCGAGGAGTATCGCTCCGCGATCTGCACGAAGCTCGATGCCGGCCGGGCGTGAAGCCCAACCACTCCGCCGACAACGACTTTTCCTTTCAACATAGGAAGCAGCCGAGGTCGGTAGTAAGACGGAAAGAGGACGCGAACGGCCCTGCGGCCGGGTATTCGCCCGCCCGACCGCTGTACCACGCTTTCTGTATCACGCGCCTAAATATAGCCGCTTGCTGACAAGCGTCAACAAATGAGGCTGCGAAGCTGAAACACCTGTGCCGTAGCGATGACTATGCCCGGTGGCCTCTCCGAATCCATGGCAGCCGGACTGCGAATACTACATACATACATCTTTGTGCATACATTCGCCTGAACAGCTCCTTCTGCGGTTACTCTGCCGCTGCCTGTCTTCCGCTTCCAGCTTCTGATTCCGTCACAGTAAATCAGGACATACCCCCGCACTACGAACGGAATAACCCGCTCGGCGGCGATGAGGTATGGGCGCTGTAATAGTTTGATATATTGCAGGTTATTTCACCGGACATCACCCGCATCGGGCAGCAAATCACAAGTTGACAACCGAATCACCATCGCTACTATGTAAACGTATGTTTACTAGAGATAAAAACCGCAGAAATCGGATTCTGGAGTTTGTCCGAATCTACACCGACGAACACGGTTTTGCTCCGAGTATTCGGGAAATCGGTAAGGCTGTCGGCGTCAGGAGCACCAAGGCCGTGAAGTACCACCTCGACATACTGGTAGACGAAGGTCTGCTCAAACGCATTCCCCGCCAGGCCCGAGGAATTTCGAGCATGCACCAACCTGACTCCCTGCCGCTCATCGGTCGGATTGCCGCCGGCTCTCCCCTGCTTGCGGTCGAGAATGTCGAAGCTCAGGTTTCGCTCAGCCGTTTCCGCGACTGCTTTCTGCTCCGGGTCAAAGGCGAGAGCATGAAGGGCGCCGGCATCATGGACAACGACATGGTAGTTGTCCGGCCGCAGGCTGCTGCTGAAACCGGCGAAATCGTGGCCGCTCTACTCGGCAATGAGGCCACGGTCAAGCGTTTCCAGCAGCGCTCGGGCAAGGTTGTGCTTGAGTCGGAGAATCCCGAGTTCGAGTCGATTGTCGTCAGCCCTGACCGGCAGGACTTCCAGCTAATCGGTGTAGTTGTCGGCCTATTGAGAAACTACAGATGACGTCCGTCATCCTGAGCGAAGCGAAGGATCTTCGGCCCCAAAGACTCTTCGTTGCACTCAGAGTGACATATTAGCATAAGGAGAAACAATGAGTACATCAGCAGCGTTCCAGACGTCATTCTGGCCGGTTGAAGACAGCCCGGCCGGAAAGACTGAACTGGAGGAGGTCGAGGTGACGCATCATCGCCTCAGTGAGACTGTGAAGGTCTACGCGATATATGGGGATTGTCCCCGCATGGGGACTGTTACCAAGTTCCCGCATGACAAGCTCCGGCCGGTTATGTTCATCTGGCGCAACCGGGAGTATCGGGTTCAGGACGTTACCTATGTCTGGCGTGAAATCCAGGGTCAAGCCGAGGTGTATCATTTCACGGTATCCGACGGCGCGAACGTGTTCGAACTTTCCTACAACGCCAAGGCGCTGGATTGGACGATTTCCGGGGTCTACAACGAGTAAACGGACTACCATTCTGAACCCTTCACTTCATGTCATTCTGAGGCGTAGCCGAAGAATCTTCGACCCAGAGGACCATTCGCGTTGCTCAGGATGACAAACTGAAGACCTGTCATTCTGAGGAACGAAGTGACGAAGAATCGTCGGAGACACCCGGAGATGTTTCGTTCCACTGAACATGACAAGTGGCCCTAGCGACGCTCGTGAAACAATACTATGTCTACATCATGGCGAGCAAGACCGGAACCATCTATACCGGTGTCACCAATGACATGTCACGCCGCGTCTATGAACACAAACATGGACTCATACCCGGGTTCACAAAGAAGTATGGTGTTACCAAGCTGGTGTATTATGAATCCGGCTCCGATATCAACTCCGCAATAACACGAGAGAAGCAAATAAAGGGTTGGCTACGCAAGAAAAAGGTCGCGCTGGTCGAATCCATAAACCCCGGTTGGACCGACCTGAGTGCTGGCTGGTATGACTGACCTCACTCTTTGTCATTCTGAGGCGTTCGACACCGAAGAATCTTCGGAACCGAAGACTCTTCGCTACGCTCAGAGTGACAAAATGAAACAGCGCGTCGTCATGCACGTCGATATGGACGCGTTCTTCGCATCGGTCGAGCAGCAGACGTTCCCGTTTCTGCGCGGCAAGCCCATCGGCGTGTGCGGGGACCCGGCCGGCCGCACGGTCATCGCGGCCGCATCCTACGAAGCCAAGCGCCGCGGGGTCAAGACCGCGATGACACTGCCCGAAGCGAAGAAACTCTGTCCGGAAATCATCCTCGTTTCCGGCCACCCGGCCAAGTACGTTGATACCTCGACCCGGATTCTCGCACTCTATGCCACGTTCACCGACCTGGTCGAGGTCTTCTCGATTGACGAGGCGTTCCTCGACGTAACCCAGACCGCGCACCTTTTCCACGGCCCGGAGGCAATCGCCCGCAGTATCAAAGCTTACATCAAAGAGCACTTCGGCCTGACCTGCTCGGTCGGCATAGCCCCCAACAAACTCCTGGCCAAGCTCTCCGGCGAGATGCACAAACCCGACGGCCTGACCATTCTCCGCCAGTGCGAAGTCGCGGCGCTGATGGAGAACCTTCCAGTCCAGGAACTGTGCGGCATCGGGCCGAAGACCCAGGAGAAGCTGAACCGGCTCGGCATCAAGACCTGCGGCGAGCTGGGTCGGTATCCGGAAAAGCAGCTCACCGGAATCTTCGGCATCAACGGCTCCCATCTCAAACGGATGGGCCAAGGTTTAGATGAGAGCCCGGTTCTCCCCTATTTCCACGAGCCCGCCACCAAATCAATGGGCCATTCATTTACGCTGGATAAGGACACGCGCGACCTCGTGGAAATCCAGCGCCACCTGCTGCAACTGTCCGAACAGGTCGGCCGCCGCCTGCGCCGGGACAGCTTTGCCGGCCGGACGGTCTCGCTAGTGCTCCGCTACGCCGACTTCTCGACCTTCATCAAACAGCACAGCCTGAAGAGCTACATCGACGACGGCCTGCGCATCTACCAAGTCGGCATGAAGCTCTTCAAGGAACTCTACCAGCCGCCCCAACTGGTACGGCTCCTCGGAATCAGCGTATCCGGGCTGGTCCGCGACCTGAAGCAGACCGCGGCGTTCGAGAACTCCCGCGCCGGCTCCCTGTTCGACTCTCTCGACGCGGTCAACGACAAGTACGGCGAGTTTTCGGTCGCCCGGGCCCGGCTTCAGGAGCGAACTCCTGCTCCGCGCGTCATCTCCCCTTCCTGGCGCCCCGGCGCGCCCACGCCCGTCGGCCATTAGACTGAACCGGGGCGACGCCAGCCAAGGAGCTCCCGCAACTCGTCGTCCGTATCGCTTCGCGAACCGCTATCCAGGTCCCTCGGCGAGACCCTCCGCAAATCGAGCCGCAAGTCGTCATTCCCACCACGCTGCGAATCGCACTTCAGGTCAAAGCACCACTCGTCATCCAGATTGCGCCGCAGGTTATCTCGCGATTCACTTCGCCCATCGCAGCAGAGACCGGCTTGGGAAAGGGAGAGGCAGTGCATCTGCCAGTCTCCATCCGAATCACCCCGGGAACCGTTCCGGGAACGGTTCGCATGGCGACTCCGCAGGCATCACTCTTGGCAGGTCTTGCGGTCTAAGAGGCTCTATTCCTGTCAGTTAGATGCACACGGGTGGTAAAATTGGCGGCGTCCACGCCCATTGCGACCTGAAGCAGACCACGGCATTCGAGAACTCCCGTGTTCGCTCGCTCTTCGGAAGCCTCGACGCGGTTAACGACAAGTACGGCGAGTTCTCGGTCGCCCGGGCCCGGCTTCAGGAGCGAACTCCTGCTCCGCGCGTGATTCCACCCTCCTGGCGTCCGGCGCCGACAGTCAGTCGCTAAGCTCCTCCCGCACAGGCCGAGAGATTCCTCGTCGCCGCGCTCCTCGGAATGACAGAACGGGAAATGCGATCGGGCGTACCCACGCCCGCAGCCCGCTAACAGAAGAGGGGCGGCAGAGCCGCCCCTCAGTGATTCAGTTGTCTTGAACTATGGCCGGTAGACGTTGCCGTCCGGGTTATCGTAGAAGAAGTTATTCAGCTCCAGCGCCGTCGAGTCGGGATGCTGGCTGCCCCAGAGGGCGATGCCATAGTGCAGGCTGTGCCCGATGGAGTCACCGATGACCGTCGGCGTGCAGTTTCTGAAGTACACGTTACCACCATCGCTATTGGACCCGGCGTACTCGATCTTGCAGTTTATCAGCTTGGTCTGGTTACTGATGGTGTTATCGTAGAATCCCAGCGTCGTCCAATCGCCCGGACTGGGCGAGGACACGTTGCTGGTAAACACTATCTGCCCCGCAGTGCCGTCGGCGATGAGGCCGCCCGAGGCGCCGTAGCCGACATAGAACTCGACATTGGGAAACATCTTGAAGACGGTCCCCGGCGTGACAGTCACGACCGGGCTGTTGGCGCTGCTTCCTATGTGCAAATCGCTGGAAATGACGTATGGTACACCCGGATTGGGCCACGTACCGCCTTCCGTCACCGCCCCGTCGTCGACGTGAATCCCATCAGTGGTGTTCCCCGTGAAGGTGTTGCCGCTGCCGATGGTCTTGATGTACTCGGCCTCAATGGACAGCGGATACGTACCGCATTGGGTAACCGCGTTGCTGTCGAATGCCCGGAAGCCAACGCTCTGCATCTGGATACCGAAGGTTCCGCTCTTGCGGACCACGTTGTTGCTGAACTTGATACCGCGGTTCCGGCAGTAAATCGTGCCCTGGCTGCTACTCCCGCCGTACTCGAATACGCAGTGCTTGAAGCTCGCGGTGTTCATGCCATTGTCCCAGATGCTGACCGACTTCCAGTCACCCGGCGAGGGCGAGGCCACGTTCGAGGTAAACGTGATTACCGAGTCCAGAGTTCCCTCGGCTATGATTGACCCCGCACTGCCATACCCGCCGTAGAGCTCGACGTCCGGGTCAAACTTGATGATGCACCCCGGCTTGATGGTCAAGGTCGCGTTACCATTCACTGAGACGTCACCGGTGATGATGTGCGGGTTTCCGGAAGCCCACCATGTCTCGTCCGCGGTGATGGTGCCGCTATGCTCGGTCGGACCGGTTCCGCCGCCACCGCCCGCGATGTAGATGGTCACGTTCGCGGACGTAGTCGTATTCGGCGTGCTCGCGTTATCAAAGGCCTTGGCCGCAAGCACGTGGGCGCCGCCGGTCTGCGCGGCCGTGTCGGCCCAGGTGTAGCGGAATGTGTCGCCCGCGCCACCGACGTTGTCGGTACCCTTGAGAGCGCCGTCTACATAGAACTCGACCTTGGCAACCGCCTTGTTGTCAGTGGCGACCGCCTTGATGACGATGTCACCCTTGGCAAGGGTGTCACCGCCGACCGGATTCACGATACCGACGGTCGGGGCGGTCGTGTCCTCGGTATCGCATGCCGCGACCAGCAACAGACCGGCCACGACTGCCAGTGCTAGGACTTTTCGCATTCATACCTCCTTGGTATTGTCTGTCAACTTTCTCTGCAGCCGACCCGCGGCCCCGGCGCCGCATCCGCAGTCTGGCTACCGGCTCAATATTAACCCAACCTTGTTGCTTGTCCAGTCAATCATGTTGGGCGTATGCCGCACAGAAACCTGACTTTGCCGCAGCCCTATCCTGTTCGCGGCAACAATCCCTTGACCCCCGGGGGCCAACGCCTATAATTCCCGTCCTCACCCGCGATGAAGTACTGGCGCAAACCACTCGACTCCGACCGCAAGAAAGCGCCGCACGGCAACGTCCACGTCATATTCGAGCGCTGCAAAGGCTGCGGTTTCTGCATCGCCTACTGCCCGCGCCAGGTACTGGAAGTGTCAACCGAATACAACCGCAAGGGCTATCACCCGCCGGTCGTCGCACACCCGGAGAAGTGCGTGAACTGCCGGCTGTGCGAGGCGCTCTGTCCCGAGTTCGCCATCTGGAACACGCTGGATGAAGTGCCGAGTGTCGAATGACGATTGCCGAATGACAAGAAATGACGGACTGCGAACGATGAACGAGGAACGATGAACCAGAGGCCGCGCGGCCCGGTGCTGACCGGCGCTCACTACCTCGACGGTGACCATGCCTGTGCTGAAGGCGCCATTGCCGCCGGCTGCCGGTTCATCGCCGGCTACCCGATAACTCCCTCCACCGAGGTCGCGGAACGCCTGGCCGAACGCTTCCCCAGGATCGGCGGCACGTTCATCCAGATGGAAGACGAACTGGCCTCAATCGCTGCCGTCCTCGGAGCGGCCTGGGGCGGCGCCCGGGCCATGACCGTCACCTCGGGTCCCGGCTTCTCTCTGATGATGGAGAACATCGGCCTCGGCGTGATGACCGAGACGCCCTGCGTTGTCGTAAACGTCCAGCGCGGCGGCCCGTCCACCGGCCTGCCGACGTTAACCGGCCAGCAGGACATGATGCAGGCTCGCTGGGGCTCGCACGGCGACTACGAGATTATCGCGCTCTCGCCCTCGTCTCCGCAGGAGTGCTTCGACCTGACCGTCACCTGTTTCAACCTGTCGGAGAAGTACCGCGTCCCGGTGATGTTCATGATGGACGAGTGCGTCGGCCACATGACCGAGAAGGTAGTGATACCCGAGGCGGATACGATTGATGTCTGGCCCCGCCGCTGGTACCGCGGACCCAGGGATAAGTATCTTCCCTACGCGCCCGACAAGGACGGTGTGCCGCCGATGATTCGCGCCGGCGATGACCACCGCGTCCACATCACGGGGCTGACCCACGATGCACGCGGCTACCCCATCATCAACGCCGAATGCCAGCAGATCTGCGTTTCCCGGCTCACCGACAAGATCCGCGATAACGCCGACGACCTGGTGATGGTGAAGGAGGAGCAACTCCGAGGTGCCGACGTCGTCGTGGTCGCCTATGGCATCAGCGCGCGGGTCGCAACCAAGGCCATCACCGACGCCCGCAAGAAGGGCATCAAGGTCGGGTTCCTGCGACTCATCACGGTCTGGCCTTTCCCGGAGAAGAAGATACGAGACCTGGCCGGCAAGGTCGGATGTCTGGTGATGCCGGAGATAAACCTCGGCCAGATGTACCGGGAAGTGGAGCGTGCCGCCGCCGGCAAGTGCCGAACCATGCTCGTGCCCCACTGCGGCGGCTGGGTCCACGACCCGGAGGACATCCTGAAGGCAATCATCGAAGGAGCCAAGTAGTGTCGATTGTCGACTGTCGAATGTCGAGTTACCGGGTGTCGGGCCAATCGCAAATCGTCAATCGTCATTCATCAATTGCATGAACCCCAACCAATTGCTCGGCAAGCGCGGCACTGCTGATGCCCACCCGATGGAGGACTTCCTCCGGATGGACCGGATGCCGCACATCTGGTGCTCCACCTGCGGCCTCGGAACCTGCCTGACTGCGTTCATCGCCGCGGCCCAGGAGAGTGCGATCCCGCGCGAGGATATCGTGGTCGTTTCCGGTATCGGCTGCACCGGCCGCGCTGCCGGCTATCTGAAGTATGACTCATTCCACACCACTCACGGCCGCGCCATCCCTTACGCCACCGGGCTCAAGGTCGCGAACCCCAGACTCAAGGTCTGCATCATCTCCGGCGACGGCGACCTGGTTTCCATCGGCGGCAACCACTTGATTCACGCAGCCCGGCGCAACATGGACCTGACCGTCATCTGCGTAAACAACTTCAACTACGCGATGACCGGCGGCCAGGCCGCCCCGACCACTCCGCAGACCGCGATTGCGACGACCACGCCCTACGGCGCCTTCGAGCGGCCGTTCAATATCCCGTTCCTGGTTGACTCCTGCGGCGCGACCTACGTCGCCCGCTGGACCGCCCTCCACGTCCGCCAGTTGACGATTGCCATCAAGGAAGCCCTGCTCCACCGTGGTTTTTCGTTCATCGAAGTCATCTCCCCATGCCCGACCGTCTACGCCCGGCGCAACCGGCTCGGCACCGGCCTCGACCTGATGAAGTTCTACCACGACCACTCCATCACCAAGAACTTCGCCAGCACGCGCGAGTGCGACATCAAGTTCCAGCAGGACATCGTCGTGGGCAAGTTCGTGCAGCGCGAAGAGCCGACCTACCTCGACGCGATGGATGCCCAGATGAAGAAGACGCTGGGCGCGAAGTTCGTGCCCTACGTCGGCCCGATGGACCCGAATTCGGAAAGGACGAAGTCAGATGCTAGAACCTAGAACACAGAATTCAGAGTGCCCGGTCGATCTAGCTTTTGCACTCTCGCTTCTGGCTTCTAGCTTCGTTCGGTAACCATGGAAATCAAGGTATCCGGCTTCGGCGGCCAGGGCATCATCCGTATCGGCATGATTCTCGGCAAGGCAGCCGCGCTCAACGACAACAAGAGCGCGACCCTGACCCAGAGCTTCGGCCCGGAAGCCCGCGGCGGTGCCTGCTCGGCCCAACTCGTTGTATCCGACGCCGAGATTCTCTACCCCTACCTGACCGTGCCCGACATCCTCATCGCGATGTCACAGGAAGCCTATGAGAAATTCGAGCCGGAACTGAAGGAAGACGGCATCCTGCTCATCGAGGAAGACCTTGTGAAACCCCACCCGGTGCGCGGCCACATCAGGCAGTATGCCATCGCCGCGACCCGCATTGCAGAGAAGCTGGGCAACCGCCTGTATGCCAACTTCGTGATGATCGGTTTCATCGTCGCCATCACCAAAGTGGTGCCGAAACAGGCACTACTCGACGCCGTCCCCGGCACGGTTCCCGACCGGTTACTTCAGAAGAACATCGACGCCCTCGAACAGGGCTTCGTCCTCGGCGAGCAGAAGCTCGCCGAGGCCAAGTAGCACCGACCATTTGGATTGCGGGAGCGGAAGCTCCCGCTTTTCTCGCATTCAGGATGCAGGAAAGCGGCAACTTCGCAGCCGCACTCCAAAGAGAAAGGCCCGGCAGCGCCGAGCCTCCGGTCACTGGAGACTGGTACCTGGAAACTGGCGGCTCGCGCCTACAGGCGCGACTTCAGCTTGGGCCCTATTTCGTCCGGCTCGTGGACGACGGTGATTCCGGCGGCCTCAAACGCCTTTGTCTTCTCCGGTGCTGTCCCGGACCCGCCTGATATGATGGCACCGGCATGACCCATCCGCTTGCCCGGCGGTGCGGTCTGACCGGCGATGAACCCGAGCACCGGCTTCCTGCAGTTTGCCTTCACCCACTCGGCTGCCCGCTCCTCGTCGGTCCCGCCGATCTCTCCTACGACCACAATTGCCTTCGTCTCCGGGTCGGCGTTGAACCGCTCAAGGCAGTCGATGAAGTTGGTACCGATGACCGGGTCGCCGCCGATACCGACCACGGTCGACTGGCCGAACTCACCGGTCTGGCTTGCGACCTCATAGGTCAGGGTGCCGGAGCGCGACACCACGCCCACGCAGCCCGGCTTGAAGCTCGCCGCCGGCATGATGCCGACCTTGGCCTTGCCCGGGGAAATCACGCCCGGGCAGTTCGGCCCGAGGACGCGCGTCTTCCTGCCCCTGGCGTAGTCGAGTACCTTCACCATGTCCATGGTCGGGACGCCCTCGCTGATGCAAACAACCAGGTCGAGATCCGACGCGATGCACTCATACATCGCGTCGGTCGCGAATGACGCCGGCACGAAGATGATGGAGGCATTGGCACCGGTCTTCTTCACCGCCTCCTCGACCGAGTCGAACACCGGCAGGCCCGCGACCATCTGCCCGCCCTTGCCCGGCGTTACGCCGCCGACCACGTTCGTCCCGTACTCCTTCATCGCCTTGGCGTGGAACGCGCCGTCCCGTCCCGTAATCCCCTGCACAATCACTCTCGTGTTCTTATCAACAAGGATACTCACTTGGCCCCTCCGACGTTCGACATTCGACCTTCGACATTCGACCTTGCGAGAGCCACCGCTCTCTTGACCGCGTCGGACATTGAATCCGCCGACGTCACCACGCTTCCCTTCAGTATCTCCCGGGCCTTGTCCGCGTTGGTGCCGGTCAGCCGCGCCACGAGCGGCACCCTGATGTCGGCCTGCTTCTGTGCAGCGAGCAGCCCGGTTGCGATGTCGTCGCAGCGGGTGATGCCGCCGAAGATGTTGATGAGTATCGCCTTCACGTTCGGGTCGGAGAGTATGATCCGCATCGCGGTCACCATCTTCTCCGGCGAAGACGAGCCGCCCACGTCGAGGAAGTTCGCCGGCTCCCCGCCGTAGCGCTTGATCAGGTCCATCGTCGCCATGGCCAAACCTGCCCCGTTCACCACGCAGCCGACGTTGCCCGCGAGCTTGATGTAGGTCAGGCCCGCGGCCTTGGCCTCGACCTCGGTCGGCTCCTCGGCCGACAGATCCCGGATCTCCTCCCACTCCTTGTGCCGGAAGTCGGCGTTGTCATCGAAGTTGATCTTCGCATCGAGCGCGAGCAGCGAGCCGGACCCGAGCTTCACCAGCGGGTTGATCTCGATGAGCGAGCAATCCTTCTGCACGAAGATACGATAGAGCTTCTGGGCGATGCCGGCGAACTCCCGTGCCAGCTTTGCGTCGCCGTAGAGCGCCATACCGATGTTCCGCGCCTGAAAGCTGAGCAGGCCCGCGGCCGGGTCGATTCCGACCTTGAGAATCTTCTCCGGCGTCGCCTTGGCCACTTCCTCAATCTCCACGCCGCCGGCGGCCGACGCCATGAGCACCGGCGCCCTGGTCGCGCGGTCGATGATGATGCCGACATAGGCCTCGCCCTTGATGTCAACGCACTCGGACACGAGCACCTTGTTTACCCGGAGTCCCTTGATGTCCATCCCGATGATGCTGGATGCCACGGCCTCGACCTGGTCAGCGCTCACGACCTTCTTCACCCCGCCCGCCTTGCCGCGGCCGCCGACCAGCACCTGGGCCTTGATGACGACCGGCATCCCTAACTCCGGCGCGAGCATCGCCGCCTCAGCCGGGTTGGTGGCTACGCGCTCCCGCGGAACCGGAATCCCGAAGGCTGCAAAAATCTCCTTGGCCTGATACTCATGGATCTTCATAAGAGCGAGAATCTAGCAGGAACAACCCGGCTGTCAAGAAACCGGGCACACGCAGCCGCGCGTAACCACGGTGGACACAGGTGTCCGGGCATACATGTCCCGGACAGAATGTGCCCGCAGAGCACTCTGATGAAGCACACTGCCGAAGCGGAATGTGACCCGAATCGGCTCCGCGACTCGGCATCGTGTCCCAAGACCGCCCGGCAACCGGGAAATCGGGGCCCGTACGTGGACTGCCCGGAGATTCACGCCCCGCAGACGTACACGACAGATGCACCGCGCACCCCACCACGACAGACCGGCACCCGGGGTTTCGGGCCGCTCGACCACCGAACCACTTGATCACTCGGTCCCTTTCCCGCTCGATTGCCGACGAGCGCCCGGCTGAACTAGTTTGACATCCTGGTGTCAGCGGCTAGCATCTGGAACCCGAAAGGAGCAACCTGATGGCCAGATGGGAATATAAGTTCCTGCAGATTGACGTCAACCTCAGCCCTATTCTGAAGCTCGCCCGCTGGGGCGTCCAGGTTCCCGGCGAGAAGAAGATGCGCGAAACGATGGAGAACGTCGAGAAGTACGTCTGTGAGCTCGGCGCCGAAGGCTGGGAACTCGTTACCATCATGAACGGCAGCGAGCACACGGGCATCATCACCCGCGCCATCCTGCTTTTCAAGCGTCCGCTCGCCACGCAGTAAACGCGGGCTGCAGACCGGGGGTCCGGGCACGGACGGCTTGCCAAGAAGGGTCAGTTCCCCGGCCGCAGTCTCCGACCCGTAGTTCCTGATCCCTGACGAGGGGCACGAGTGCAGTTCAACTGGCTCGACTACGTCTTACTCGGCATCGTCGCCACGGTCGCGGCGGTGCAGTTCCTCCGCAGTGTCAGGGACTTCTCCCGAATACTGTACGAGACCCTCCTGATGGTCGGGGCGGTCGTCGCCGCCACTTGGTTGGTTCTGCCTCTGCAGAAGCTGACCGGTCTGGGTGCATCCGTGCTGTTCGGCGGCGTCGGGCTCGTGCTGGTTATCATCGCCATCATCCTTGCCGCACTCTCCAATCGCCTGGCCCCCTTCGACCTGGGTATCTTCAATTACGCGTTGGGGCCGGCGTTCGCAGTCGTCTGCGGTTACGCGCTCGGGCACCTGGTGCTGCGTACGGTCCATCTCGCCGTCTCGCCCCGCAACCTGAAGTTCGCCGAGGCGGTACAACATTCGCTTGTGGCCCGAGACCTGCTCTATTTTAAAACCGCCTATGAGATTCTCGTCTTCCTCCGCTTCGTCCGCTGGAAGGGAGTGTAAGCAAGAGAATATGGCCGCCTCCTGCTTCCTGCCCAACTCCTGACGCATGACTCCAACCCCTAAATCCCGGCCTGAATTGACCCGATTGGCCACTACCGGTATTCTCTGACATGGCGCCCGCTAATCCCGGCACGACCGACGTCCCCATGCCTGCATCGTAGCCCGAGTCGGCCCGCACGCAAAGCACAATGAGAAAGGAACAGAGATGGCCTTAACGACCATGGAACGCCTGCGCTCCGAAACCGTCGGCATCGACGTTCAAGCCCCGTTGCTTTCGGGCGGCACCCGCGCCTTTGTGAACCTCGACAACGCGTCCAGCACGCCTACGCTCCGGCCCATAGTCGAGAAGGTTGACGAGTTCATCGAGTACTACACCAACGTCGGCCGGAGCACCGGATTCAAGAGCGAGGTCGCGACCTGGGCTTACGAGGAGTCGCGCAGCGCCATAGCCCGGTTCCTGGGCGCCGACCCGGTTGCCGACACGGTCATCGTGACCCGCAACACGACCGAATCCATGAACCGGCTGGCCACTCTTTTCCCGTTCAAGCCCGATTCGGTCGTGCTCACGACCCTGATGGAGCACCACTCAAACGACCTGCCCTGGCGCCGCCGCGCCCGCGTGGTATATGCCGGGATCAACCTGGAAGGCTCGCTTGACATGGACGACTTCGCGGCCAAGCTCAGGGAGTATCGCGGCAAGGTCGCGCTCGTAACGGTGACCGGCGCCTCCAATGTCTCCGGCTGGGTCAACCCGATTCACCAACTCGCCCGGCTCGCCCACGAGGCCGGCGCTTTGATTGCCATCGACGCAGCCCAGATTGCTCCGCACCGCCCCATCGACATGAAGAAGCCCGAAGACCCCGAGCGCCTCGATTTCGTAGCATTCAGCGGCCACAAGACCTACGCGCCCTATGGCGCAGGCATCCTCGCCGGCCGCAAGGACATGCTCCATCCGGCCGAACCGTCACTGGTCGGCGGCGGAGTGGTGGACCTGGTCACACTCGACTCCATCGTCTGGCGCGGCCTGCCCGGCCGCGAAGAAGCCGGCACACCGGACGTGGTCGGCGCGGTCGCGCTCGCCGCCGCGGCCAAACTGCTTGAGAAAGTCGGCTGGGACAACATCACCCGGCACGAAGATGAGCTCACCGCGTACGCGCTTGAGCGCCTCGGCCGCATACCGGGCGTCAGGGTATTCGGCGAGGCCAAATCCGACGGTCCCGGCGACCGCATCGGCGTCATCGCCTTCGAGGTCAAGGGCAAGTCGAATCAGCTCGTGGGCGCGGCCCTCGCCTGCGAAGCCGCAGTCGGAGTTCGCTGCGGTCTCTTCTGCGCTCACCCTCATGTCTTCGCCCTGCTGGGCCTGGGCCGCGAGGCCCAGAAGCATGCCTGCGGAGACGCCAGTTGCGGCCGTATTGCCGACCTGCCCGGCGTGCTCCGCGCGTCATTCGGGCTCTACAACGACCGGTCCGACGTAGACGCCCTTTGCGACACCCTTGAGGCCATCAGCCGGGGCGAACACGCCGAATACGACTCTGACCCGAAAACCGGTGAGTGCTGGCCCAAGGGCCGGCCGCGATTGAACCCGGCCGACTACTTCAGCCTGATGCCGCGCCTGCCCGCCTAGTCATATGGGCCACGGTAAGTTCACGACGGTCATCAACTGCATGGACGGCCGGACCCAGTTGCCTGTCATCGAGTGGCTGAAGCTTAAGCACGGAGCCGACTGCGTCGACAGCATCACCGAACCCGGCCCTGTCCGTATCCTCGCCGAGGCCAGGGACACTGCCGCACTCGAATCGATCAGGCGCCGCCTGAGCATCTCGGTGACAAAGCACGGTTCGAAGCGCGTCGCGATTGTCGCCCACGCCGACTGCGCGGGCAACCCTGCTGACAAACAGGCCCAGCTAGATCAACTCCGCGCCGCCGCGGCAACGGTCTTGTCCTGGGGAATGGACGTACAGGTTGACCTCCTCTGGCTCGGCGATGACTGGCAGGTCGAGCAGGTGGTCTAGAACCGCAGCATGGAATTGAGCGGGGACCGTTCGGCCCCGCATTCGCCGGGAGTCTCTCAGAACATCCGCAGACTACGCAGATGACGCAGATTCCCGAAGTGAACCACGGATGGATCCGGAAAACGGGGACTGTACCGCGCGTCCTCACCCTGGGGACACATCCGCGGCGCGTTCCTCGCGACGCTCCGTGGACGTGTCCCCTCCCTGGGACTGTCCCCCGTTTTCCGCAGTAGCCAGTCGATACCAACAATGAGAGTGCGACGCGGACGCATTGCGGCCTCAGCCCCCACTGTTCCTACAGGGGCGAAGCCAACCTTAAGCTCTCCCTTTGATTCGGTCGGTCAAAGGACCGTTCACTGCGTAGCGCAGGCTGGTCGGCAAACAGACCGGCAGGCAAGTCAGAATACAGACCCGCACGCAATCCCGACTGCTGTCCGGATGGCAGTTCCGGTCACAACCCTCCGGACTTAGCGGAGAACAATCCGTCAAACAGACTCGCCGACTGCCTCGACCGCAGTTCGGCATTCAACCCGCCGAACTGCCGCTCAGACTGCACCCGGGACCGCGGTCAGTATTCCCCTCCTGACGATGTACGATACAACGATCCGCGTAGTCCGCCGGATTGTCCTATAGACGGTGCCCGCTACAACGAGCCAGACAATCTGGAGGATAATCCCCCCAGTGCAGGGGTCATTCGACCTGAATAGGACTCAAGTCACTGACCATATGTGGCTTAGCAGCAAAAACCCGCTTCCGTTTCATACTACAGCGCTGTAGAATCAAAGGCGCGGGGCGGACCTGCGCCCGCCCAACCAAGTCTCGTTCTGCTGGCTCTGCCTCTACCTTAACCTCCACTGTTCCTACAGGGGCGAAGCCAACCTCAGCCTCTTCCCGGTTCCTCGCTATTCTGTGTGGGT
>DDXO01000042.1 GCA_002347155.1 Caldifarciminota bacterium UBA2258 | reverse complement strand
ACCCACACAGAATAGCGAGGAACCTTCTACTCAGACTTCTCCGATGGACTGGCGACAGTGTGGATATCAGACAGCACCGGCCAGAGATGCGGCTACATTGACAGGACAGGCATGCTTGTCATTGACACTGTGTTCTGTTGCGGCTACGACTTCTCTGAAGGTCTTGCTGCGGTGGGGGTCCAGTCCGGGTGGGAGTGGGGTTATATTGACAAGACCGGCAACCTGGTTGTCAACCCGCAGTTCGGCCACGCCTACCCCTTCTCCGAAGGTCTGGCCGCCGTGCTGGTGGGTAACTCGTCCAACGCGAAGTACGGCTTCGTTGACAAGACTGGCAAACTGGTTATCAACCCGCAGTTCACCAATGTCGGGTCCTTCTCTGAGGGGCTGGCGCCGGTCTGCGTCGCCGTCGGCGACTCGTACAAGTGGGGCTACATAGACAAGACCGGCAAGTTGGCTGTTGATCCGGAGTTCGACCACGCCTATGCATTCTCCGAAGGACTCGCCGCCGTGCGCGTTGGGGACTACTACACAGGCAAAGGGGGCTTCATTGACAAGACAGGCAAGCTGGTCGTCAGCCCGCAGTTCGATGCGGCCGCCGGCATCGAGCCCGGACCGTTCTCGGAAGGACTCGCAGCTGTGGCGGTTGGCGGAAGGTGTGGCTACATAGACAGAGTCGGTAAGTACGCGGTCAACCCGCAGTTCGCCGATGCCGGGCCATTTGCCGGAGGACTTGCGCAGATTAGAACGAGCGGGGGCGAGATCGGCTACATAGACAAGACTGGGAAGTACGTATGGACGCCCACGAAATAGCCCACGCCGGCTTGCTACGCTCGTGCTTACGGCGACACTGACTGAGATGAGCGGCTCGATGCATGCCGGGTGCTCGCGCTGGCGCGGAGTCTTCAACCGGTCGGTGATGGCTGAGGACCGCGGGCAGAAACGCTGGACGTGAGCCTGTCGCTAAGAGACTTGAATGCCCTCGACGGACGCAGAGCATGAGTAGGGTGTTCTCGGAGACATCAGCGCCGTCGAACGCAGGCAAGGCCGTGTGTTGTATCATTGCGCCGGTGGGCGACCCTGGCACGCCCGTTCGCCAGCGAGCCGACGCCGTGTTCGAGCAGATCTTTTCACCCGCGGCCGACAGGTGCGGGTATTCTGCGTGGCGAGCAGATCGCAGCGCTCTTCCCGGTCGGATACCTGACGAAGTGCTGCGCCACCTGTATGACGACCCGATCGTGATAGCGGACCTAACGGGAAACAACGGCAGTGTGGCCTATGAGCTTGCGATCCGTGACTTCTACCGAAAGCCGACCGTCGTCGTCGTCGATGAGGGGCAGGGCATCCCGTTCTACCAGTCTCAAGTCCGGGTGATCAGCATCAGTCATCTGACTGGAGAAGCGACGAAGCGTAGCGTTGCCGCCCTCTCAGAATCGATTGGCGAGGCAGTGCACGCCGCTGTCGTGGCAGACAGCCCGTTCGCCGAGGCGGTCAGGCTGTGCGACACTCGGCTGAGCGGCGCAGAGGCCAAAGGCGTGTACCTCTATTGTGTGGACCGCGACCTCCATCGTCAGATGCTGGACTTCCTGACGGACCTTGGGGTGACGGTTGTCACGAAGGACGAGCGGCAGCGTCGACTAGGCACCCCTGCGCTGATGCGTGACCTTCGACCACTAGCGGCCGCGACCGTTGTCGTAATGCACCACGATGTCGAAGGACGGCCCCTGCCAGACACTGACTACGTGCTTGGGGCAGCACAGGCAGCATTCGGCATGGACCGCGTGATCGCCATGCTAGAGGAAGGCACAGGATGGTCGGGCCACCTCGCTGGGGGCTGGTATGGTTTCCGTCGAGACCCGCTCGACCTCAGCAGCCTCAGGCTCCGCTTGTTGGAGATGGGACTAGCAAAGTGAAACGGAATGGGATGTGGGCGGTCTGAGCCAGCAAGGAAGATGAGCACGAGAATACCGGACGCTTTCCTGGCCGCCAAAGATGGGCGACCCGATGCATTGGTGCGCCTTCTCAAAGATCAGGGCTTGGATATCCCCGGCAGCTTCCGCTTTGCTGCGCTGTCCGACTACTGGTTCCGTGCCACTGCCCCTCAGTTTCTCAAGGATGGCCAGAACGACGAGATGTACGAGAGACTGGGAACGCTCAACATCGCCACATACCGCAAGCTCGGGCAGGCGAGGCACTTCCTCCTGAAGACGGAAGATGTCTTTGGGAAGGTGTTCCGGCAGCAGTTCGGCGCGAACGTCCCCGAGCAACAGAAGATGGCTACCATCGTCAGATGGTACAGCCAAGACGAGATCGAGCGGCAGGCAGTATTCGATGCATTTGCGACGAGCTTGGTGAGTGCCCTTGATTCACTAGCGTGCGAGGCCTGCTTGGTTCTTGGGCTAGAGCACAGCATCTGGCGCATGCAGTTCACGACTTTGGTGACGGATATGCGGTCGTCGCGTGGAGCGTCGCAGATGTCGGTGCGAGATTCCTACCTACAAAGGCTGGCCGACATCGTCCTCGACAAGCAGGTTGATACAACTGGTGAACAAGCCGAGTGGTTGGACCAGCTACTGCAGTATCGACACATGGCGGCCCATCGGCCGAGCCGGATGTGGTATGTCCATTGCAGACAAGACACTATAAGCAGCTTCGAGCTGAAGTGCAGACCTGCCTTCGACACCTACGCGTTGCCGTCGTCCGTTGTACCCGGACCGGGCGCCACGGGTGTCAGTCAGACCGAAGCCGAGCGGATTGCCAATGAGTTCTTGCCAAGTACCGTGCAGGAATACTGCGCGTGGGCCTTCGAGAAGGTCGTCAATTTGACATCCGATGCCTACGACGTTCTTGCCTACGTGTACAACGAGCGCGCCAACAACCCGTCAGCGCTCGTCAACGATGGGAGTGTCTTGCTCCGTCAATTGAGTCACCAGCGGCGCACACAGTTCCGCGGCATCCATTAGCCGGGCGCACCACTTCGCGGGGCCGCTGTATGGGCGGCGTCTACAGCTCTCTGCAAACCGTCACCAAGCGACCCGACACTGATCTAGTGTGACACGTTGCGGGCCGCGAGGGTGAGGACCAGTTCTGCGAGGCGGCGGAGGAGGGCCTGGTCGATGTGCGGTTGTGGTGAACGCTCAGGTTTTCCGCCCAAGCGCAAGCTGAAGCACAAACCGGCCACAAGCCGCAAGCCATCCGAAAAGTCGTACTGGTCCAGTGACGTCGGGCTCGTGAAAGCACCGGGCAAGCGATTCTCCCGATAGCTCTCCGAGCAGCTCTCCCAACTCTCCTCCGAATTGCCCGGCAGGCTGCTTTCCGGGCTATCTGCTGAGCGATTCGCCGGACAGAATGCGGAGCAACACGGAGAACAGCTTTCCCTGCAGCTCGCCCTGCAGTTCGCCGAGTTCTCCTCCGGATAGCCCGCCGAGTACCTGACCGAACAGCCGTCCATGTAGCTCTCCGGATTCTCTGCCGGATAGCTGAGAGAATGGCCTGCCCGGCTGCTTGCCGGGTGATTCGCCCAACTCCTCACCGAATAGCTGGGGGAACGGGATAGGGGAGATTCACCAGTGATGAGTAATGAGCTATGAGTGAGGAACTTACACGATTTCGGTGTCCGATTCCGGGGGGACATATACTAAACTGGGCGCGTGAGGCCCGCCTCAGAAGAGCCGTCGGATTCGCGGCGGAGAGCGTGCCGTCGGGCCTGAGTGTCGGGATGCCGTCGAGGCGCTACGCTTGCCAGAGGGAGCGGGGCGACTAGAATGAGCACTGACACCAAGTCTCACAAGGAGTCACGACCATGCCTCTCATAGACCTCCGGCCGCAAGCAGTGCGCAGGACGCCCGAGCAGTTGGTCGAGCACCTGAAGTCATTCAACCTTGACCTGAAGCTCTCCGCCGGCATCTGGTTCTTCTCGCCATCCGACAGCCGGTTCCACGAGAAGTACGGACCTGACCTTTCCATCGAGCAGCGGCTGGAGATTGCGCGCGGGTTGAAGGAGTACGGCCTTGCCGGGCTGGAGGCGCATTACCCGAACGAAATCAACGAGGAGAATGAGAAGTTGTGGCGCGACTTCTGCGCTGATACCGGTATCAGGCTCGTGACGGTCGTACCGCTTCTGTTCCGCGGCCGGGATTTCGAGTTCGGCTCGCTCTCAAGCCCGCTGCCCGAGGCACGCAAGGCAGCCATCGAAGTCACACGGCGGGCCCTCGAGATGAACTGCCGCATGGATACCGACTTCTGCGTGGTCTGGCCCGGGATTGATGGGTACGAGAACCCGTTCGGCATCGACTTCGCGGCGATGCGGGACCGGTTCGCCGATGGGCTGGCTGCGGCGATGGACATGGTCCCCGGCGTGCGGGTTGCGTTCGAGCCGAAGCCGTACGAGCCGCGAGGCAGAATCATCTTCGGCACGACGCCGGAGGGAATGCTGCTGTGCCGAATGGTCGAGGAGAGGCTGCAGAATCCCGAGAACCGGCACCTGTTGGTTGACGGCCATGCGCTGGTCGGGATGAATCCCGAGGTCGGGCACGCGTTGATGGCCTATGAGGACTTGCCGTATGCGTATTCCTGGCCGCTTTCCGAAGGCAGGCTCTGCCACATGCATCTCAACAGCCAGCCGCTTGGCAACTTTGACCAGGACTTGAACGTCGGCACGATCTCGCCAGAGCAGACCGAGGCGCTGTTGTACGTGCTGAAGATGCACGGCTATCAAGGCTGGTTCGGCCTTGACATCAACCCGGAGCGGATGCCAGTGGACATAGCCTTGCGTATCTCGATGGATGCGCTGCGAGCAGCCAACGACCGCATCAACGAGATGGACCACGAGTCCATCGCGTACGCCGTGAACAATCCTGAAAAGGCGAGAGGATGGCTGGAAGGCTACCTGGTGCGCGCGAGGGCGAAGCACCCGGAGCGGCTGGAGCCCTTGGGGAGGGCACAAGCACAAAGTCGGGGCACAAGCACAAGCTCAAGCGCAAGCTCGGACTAGGAGGCATGCGTGATACGCAGGGTTGACGACTATGCGGTCTTCAAGAGGGCACATGCTTTGACGCTCGAAGTCTACAGATTGACAACCCGTTTCCCGAAGGACGAGAGGTATGGGCTAGTATCACAGATGCGCCGGGCGGCATACTCGATTCCTATGAACCTGAAAGAGGGCAGTGCCGGAAGTGTCGTAGAGTTCGCTAGGTACGTCCGGATCGCCATTGGCAGCAAAGAAGAGCTTGAGTATCAGCTCATGCTGGCCCATGACCTTGGGTATGTGTCGAAGGAGCAACGCAGGCAGCTATCCGGCGAAGTCGCAGAGATTGGCAAGATGTTGTACGCGTTGCTTCGGAAGCTCGTTTCCGATTCCGATGCTTGAGCTTGTGCTTGCGCCATGAGCCTTCTGCTGGGCATTGACGTCGGGACGTCAGGCTGTAAGGCGATACTCATTGCACCTGACGGTTCAGTGAGAGCAGAGGCGATCAGCGAGTACCCAATGCAGGTGCCGCGTCCTGGTTGGGCCGAGCAGAATCCTGAGGATTGGTGGGAAGCTACCATCAGCAGCATCGAGCAAGTTCTGGCAAATTCGAGAGGGGATAGCATCGCCGGTGTCGGCCTGACCGGGCAGATGCACGGACTCGTGCTGCTGGATGAAGCAGGCAAGGTGCTGCGGCCGTGTATCATGTGGAACGACCAGCGAACTGCGGCCCAGTGCGCGGAGATTGAGCAGAAGGTCGGTCGTGCGAAGCTGATTGAGCTGGCTGGCAAACCGGCTCTGACTGGGTTCACTGCGGGCAAGATACTGTGGGTGCGCGAGAACGAGCCTGACGTGTATCGCCGGGCAAGGCATGTCCTCCTTCCCAAGGACTACGTTCGTTACCGTCTGACCAGCGCGTTCGCGATGGACGTTGCCGACGGTTCGGGCACGCTGCTGATGGATGTGCGCAGGCGAGCGTGGTCGGATGAGTTGCTCAATCTACTCGACATCCCGCATGAGTGGTTGCCCGCGTTGCACGAGTCCCACGACGTGGTCGCAGAGGTGAGCGAAGGGGCGGCGTCAGCGACCGGGCTGCGTGCGGGAATTCCTGTCGTCGCCGGCGCGGGCGACCAATCGGCGCAGTCCATAGGCACCGGCATTGCTCGCGAGGGTGTTGTCTCTGTCACCATCGGGACGTCAGGAGTCGTGTTCGCGGCCACGAACCGGTACAGGTTTGACTCGACCGGCGAGCTTCATGCCTATTGTCACGCAGCACCTGATACATGGCATCTGATGGGCGTGACATTGTCCGCGGGCGGCAGTCTGCGTTGGTCCAGAGATGCGCTTTGCGAGAAGGAGAAGGCTGAGGCTGAGCGGACTGGACGCGATGTCTACGACTTGATTACCGAGCTGGCCGCGACTGCGCCCGTCGGTTCGGACGGGCTGTTGTTCTTGCCGTACCTTACCGGCGAAAGGACGCCTCACGCTGACCCGGATGCGCGGGGCGTGTTCTTCGGTCTGTCGCTGCGACACACCAAGGCACACATGGCAAGGGCGGTGCTTGAGGGCGTGACATTCTCATTGCGCGAGTGCCTAGACCTGCTGTGCGGACTCGGCCAGAGTTGCTCGCGAGTGCGCGTGTCGGGTGGCGGCTCGCGCTCCGCTCTCTGGCGGCAGATGATGGCCGACGTATTCGGGACTGAGATAGTGGAAGTGAACGTCACGCAGGGCGCTGCGTACGGCGCGGCCCTTCTGGCCGGAGTCGGGACCGGTGTCTATCTAAGTGCGATGGAAGCATGCGAACGAACCGTGCATGAAGTCGGCAGCACCAAGCCGGGGCCGAATGCCGGCGAGTACGCCGAGAGCTACGAGCGCTACCGTACGCTCTACCCGGTGCTCGCGCCCGAGTTCAAGCGAGCCGGGCAACATCGAAAGATGTGAGGTGCTGCCGGCCAGCGATGCATCGTTCGATGCGCGGCGAACGGTGGCCCCACATTTTTCTCGCACGACCGAACCGGAGCGAATTGGCACCCTCAGGGAGCATTGACCACGTCAAGGCCCCAGAAAGCACCTGGGGGGGGGGGCAGACTAAAAGCTCTAAGTGATTAGCAGTGAACAACCTATGATGGAACAGTTATCGCTCTGCACTTCATCTAGAGATTATTGACAGAGAGTGAAGTGGGGGTATCATCTCCTCGTCTACGACTAAGCATGGGGCTTGGCCGCAAGAAACCTAAGGAGGATGCAATGACCGCAAGACTGCCGTGTGCGCTGGTCTGCCTGGTCGGCGTACTGGCGGCACACCAACTCAGCTACGCGCCGGGCCAGTTCTCGTTTGAGCCCGAGCGCGAATTCCAGCGGGTCGTCGTAAAGGACTTCACTCACGACGGTCCGCCCGGGTATCCGGAACTGCCTGTCCGCTTCCTTACCTACATACTGCCGTCCGGCTTGCAGGCCGACTCTGTGAACGTCCGGACTTGCGAGTACCAGCTCGTCGGCAACTACTACCTGTACCCGTCGCAACCGCCAGTGCCGTTTGACAGCACGTTGCCGTGGGTGCCACCGGACTCAACGGTGTACAACTCCAAGTCGCCCTATCCGGCCGCGCCCATCGTCATTGTGCAGCGCGGCTTCTTTGATGGGGCCAGTCTGGTCACGGTTGCGGTACACCCGCTTATGTACAAGCCTGCGCAGCGGGAAGTGTATGTCGTCTCGCGCGTGGAGTTCGAGTTCTTCACAAGTCAGGCTGGGTCAAGGTCCCGCGCCCGAGTCCGGGGAGCCAACGCTCAGAAGACCTATGACCTCGCGCTGAGAGCCGTAGTAGAGAACGCCAACGATATTCCCGCTTACTATCAGCCGCCGATGCTGACGCAGGAACAGCCTCCCGAGGCCCGGGAGCGTTCTCCGTTTCCCTATCCTACCACGTACACTATCATCACCAACGACCTTCTTGCCGATTCGTTTCAACCTTACGCCGACTGGCTGACTGCGAAAGGCGTACCTGCATGTGTCATACGACTGAGCCAGGTTCTGCATCACTTCCCGGGAGTTGACGATGCCGAGAGGCTGCGGAACTACCTGAAGTTCGGGTATGAGGAGTGCGGAGCGGTTTGGGTTCTTCTGGGGGGAGATGCGGGCACTGTGCCATTTCGGTACGGCTGGACCGACAGCCTGGATCGCGTGTTGCCTCCCGGCAACAACTCTTCATCGGTCGCACCGTCTGACCTGTACTTCTCCGACATGAATGGGGAGTGGGATTCCGACCACGACTCGCGTTGGGGCGAACCGTACCACGATGCTGTTGACATCTACCCCGAGCTTTTCGTCGGGCGTCTGACCGTGAGGGAGATGGGCAAGGTTCACAATTGGGTCCGCAAGATGCTGCGGTACGAGATACAGGGTAGCGACGATCTGAGCCAGTTCGACCGAGCAATCTGGATATACGACAGCACGGAACACACGGTGAGTGGTCCCATCTATCCACTGCCGGAGACAAGAGCAACCTTTACGGGGAACTTCTCTCACGCCAATTTCAATGCAGTGGCGTCACCGGTGGCGAGAGACGCTTTCGGGAGGGCCATCGCCTACCCAGGCGGGTCGTACCCTGCTGCCGGGCTGTACAACGTAGACTGCCACGGGTCACCCAGGAACTTCGCTTGCCAGTCATGGTACCGGTATCCCGACCCCAGCGAGTGGTGGGTAGTCTGGGCATACAATCCCGTCCCAGAGGGGCAGCATGATGCCGGACTCCAGTACTGCGATCTCACCGGCCGCCACTATGTCGTCTACGACATAGGCTGCTACAACGCGGCTTTTGACCCGTTCGTACCGCAGGCGGGCTTCCAGCCGTCCGACACAATAATGGCTGACGCTTACACCAACTTCTACCAGACCACTCTTGGCGTGGCGCACTTGGCCAACACACGCTACGGGTGGTACGGGTCCTCACCGTGGTTGCAGTACCAGTTCTGGAGATTGCTGTTTGACCCCGGGGACCCGCAGCACGCCCCGACGCCCTCGCTCGGAGTGGCCGAAGGCATGTCCAAGGTTGCTTACCACAATCACTATCTGCGCCACGCTCACAACCTATTCGGCTCTCCCGAAAACGAGCCTTGGATAGCGGCCCCTGAGTCGATGTTTGTGGAAGCTCCTCAATGGGTATCTCAAGGAGCAGCGGTGCCGTTTCTCGTCCGGGTCAGCAACGCGAATGACCAAGGGATTGCCAATATCAGAGTCTGCCTGTACAAGGTCAATGACATCTACCAGATAGGCTGGACTGATGCTCAGGGCGAGGTGACTTTCATCGTGCAGGCCGGCTCTCCGGGCGCGATACTCGTGACTTGCACAAGCACAAGGCTGACAATCACTCCCGAGCAGCAGTACCTTCCGGCCCAGACCATCTGTATGGTTATCCCCAGAGGCGGTGAGGGCCCGCAAGCTGAGGAGAGCGGTCTGCCCAAGGAACTCGGATTCACGACCACGAGTGCGAATCCTGTCCTCGGTGACTTCATCGCGCAATACGGTGTCCCAGTCAACGGACGGGTCAGGCTTGTATTGTACGATGTCCAGGGAAGAGTCAAGCTGAAGCTGGCAGACCGAGAGATGACTCCTGGCTATTACCGACTGGCTGTGAGTGGCCCGTTGCGGTCGCTTCCCGCCGGAGTCTACTACCTGAGTCTCACACAGCAAGGCAACCGAGCTACGCAGAAGGTTGTGCTCGCCAATTGAGGGGTCTCATGCGATGTCGCGTATGTTGGCTGCTCGCCCTGCTTTCCTTCGGGTTTGCCCAGAACTGGGAAGTGGAGGCAGTAGTTGGAAGCGCCGGGCTCGGAGCGGTTGCCGTCGATTCGGCATGCCTGCCGCGGATGACGTTCTGCGCTGGACGGTCCATGGGATACGCCACCAAGAATGGACCGGTCTGGGAGATTGAGCACTTTGACACCAGTCTCGGTTCCGTCTTTTCGCAAGCGGAGTTGTGCCTGGACAGCAATGACGTTCCCCGCATCGCGTACGTTCTCTTAGGCTGGCCGGAGCCGAGCGAACTGCGGTACGCCCTGCGTGACAGCGAGACCTGGCGAGTCGATACCGTCGTCGGAGGGGCACCACCGGGGTCGCTCACTTTGGGTGCCCTCGCGCTCGCCCGGGACGGGACTCCGCATGTCCTCTTCGTGGATTCCGGCGTTGTGAAGTATGCCCACAAGTCGGGCGACACGTGGAGCGTTGTCTCCGTTCCTGCTACCCAGACTGATACACTCAGGCTATTCGGCAGCGCCTCTCTTGCCCTCGACGCGGGTGACCGACCAGGAGTTGCGGTCTCCTGGTGGAAGTCTGGTGTTCCCCGTGACAGTCTCTGGCTCTCGGTCTTTGAGTACGACGGTCAGGACTGGCAACGACAAGACGTTGATTCGACAGAAGGCTGGGCACCCTGGGACTTCTGGCCGGTGCGGGTCCGATACGATCCCGCGAGCGACTTGTTCCACGTGGTGTACCGGGCGTACCGCTATGCCGTCGGAAAGGGCGAGGACTGGCAGGTCGACTGGACAGGCTCAATGGCCGGCAATGTGTTCTGCGACTTCGTCTTGCATCAGGGAAGGCCGCACATCGCCTCTGCCAGCCCGCGGGACCCTCTGACGTATCAATGGCGCTCGGCTGGCGAATGGGAACAGGAACTAGTCGTCGACGAGGCCGCGCCTAACGTGTCAATCGCAGTCGATCACGACGGCAGGCCCCACGTCGCCTTCGCTCCTGCGGGAGGCGAGACCTTGTTCTATGCGCGGAGGCTGTTCATTGGCGTCGGAGAACCACCAGCGCGTGTCCAGGCAGAGACTCGATTCTCGATCTGTCCCAACCCGGCTCTTCGCGCCTTCACCGTCGAGTACGAGGTTCCTCGTGGGGCCAGCACTTCAATCACGCTCACCGACGCCTCGGGCAGAACCGTGCTGTCGCAGGAGGCTAGTGTTGACGCCGGCCACTCCCGGTACAGAATCGCCCTCCCGGCATCGGTCAGGCCGGGGGTCTACTTCTGCACGTTTGATGACGGCTGCTGCAGGACGAGTCGAAAGGTCGTGCTGACCGACTGATTTCGCTCACAGCTCGGAGTTCCGGAAGCTGCCCGCGTCCCTGCGGGCAGCTTCCCATTCCATGCCGCAGTGGCAGTAGCGCTCACGACAGCTATAATGCAGAACATGGTGCGCACAACCCGAGCCGGGTCCTGAACGATGAAGCGGCCACGACGGTTCCTAGCCTTCGACCTCGGCGCTGAGTCGGGTCGGGCGATGCTGGGAGAACTCGATGGCCGCAGGCTGAGTGTTCGTGAGGTGGGTCGTTTCCACAACCGGATGCTCGAACTGAACGGCCACCTTTTCTGGGATGTCTGGTACCTGTTGCACGAGGTCAAGGAAGGTATGCGGGCGTGTGCCAGCGAGGAGCCGGCAAGCGTCGGCATTGACACGTGGGGTGTAGATTTCGCGCTGCTTGCGTCCGATGGCACGCTGCTTGGGTTGCCGTACTCGTACCGCGACGGCCGGACAGCGGGAGTGATGCCGAGGTTCCACAGGCTGGTTTCCAGGCGTCGTACGTATGAGCTGACCGGAGTCCAGTTCCTGCCAATCAACACGCTGTACCAACTCCATGCGATGAGGCGCGACCGTTCGTCGCTCTTAGACGTGGCAACTGACCTGCTGTTCATGCCTGACTTGTTCAACTACCTTCTAACCGGGCGAAAGGCAACCGAGTTCACCATCGCCACCACATCGCAGCTCTATAACCCGGCGAGGCGAACGTGGGCGGCCGAGTTGTTCAAGGCCTTGGGTCTGTCTAAGGGGCTGATGCAGGATGTAGTTCAGCCCGGCACGGAAGTCGGTCCGCTAATGCCGTCGGTCACCTCTGAGGTCGGGCTCAAGCGTGCCCGCGTTGTCGCGACTGCCAGCCACGACACCGCTGCTGCAGTTGCGGCGGTCCCGGCCGAAGGTGATAGCTGGATGTTCATCAGCGCCGGTACGTGGTCGCTGGTGGGTGTCGAGACCGAGAAGCCCATCATGATAAGTGCGGCTCTACGCCACAACTTCACCAATGAGGGCGGAGTCGGCGGACGCTTCCGATTCCTCAAGAACGTAACCGGATTCTGGCTGCTGCAGCAACTGGTCGAGTCGTGGGGAGAGGCCGTCGAGTATGGCACGCTCGTGAAGGAGGCCGCCGAGGCGGGTCCGCTTCGGACCGTACTCGACCCGGACGCGAGTTGTTTCACATGCCCCAACGATATGGGCAAGGCAATGGCAGAGTACTGCCGTCGCACTCGACAGCCGGTTCCCAGAAGCGGAGCCGAGCATGTACGGTGCATTCTGGAAAGCCTGGCCCTGAAGTACCGCAAGGTCAGGGACGAGCTCGTGAAGGTCACGGGACGTGAGCCTGAGCGCGTCCACATCGTCAGCGGAGGAGCACGCAACTGGCTGCTTTGCCAGATGACGGCAGATGCTCTGGGATTGCCCGTGTACGCCGGTCCGTCTGAGGCCACGGCCATCGGGAACATCATGGTCCAGGCGATGGCCGACGGCCTGGTTTCCTCCCTCCAAGAGGTACGCGCCGTGGTGCGGGATTCGTGTAGAGTGAGGGTGTACCAGCCGAGGCCGGAGCGGAGTTGGGATGAGGCCTTCGAGCTGTGCTGTAGCTTGAAAGGAGGCTAGCATATGACTGATGGTCAGATGGAACAAGTCTTCACTTGGGCGAAGGAGAGGTATCAGGACATCGGTGTGGACGTCGAGGCGGCGTTGCGGCGTCTGAGCCATTTGTCGCTGTCGATACAGTGCTGGCAGGGCGATGATGTAAATGGCTTCGAGCCGAACGCGGCGCCGCTCACGGGCTCGGGCCTTGCCGTCACCGGCTCATATCCGGGACGCGCGCGCAGCCCTGCCGAGTTACGGAAGGACATGGAGAAAGCACTTTCCCTGATTCCCGGCAGACACCGTGTGAACCTGCACGCCATGCACGGCGAGTTCCCCAAGGGGGCCGACCGCGATACCATCGTGCCTGAGCATTACCTCGACTGGATCGACTGGGCCAAGGAGCGGGGTCTGGGGCTGGACTTCAACGCAACGCTCTTCGCCCACCCCAAGGCTGCGTCCGGTTTCACTTTGAGCAGCACCGACGAGAGTGTGCGCCGGTTCTGGATAGAGCATGTGCGGCGCAGCCGCGAGGTGGCGGCGTTCATCGGGCTTGACCTTGAGAAGCCGTGCATTCACAACCTCTGGATTCCGGACGGGGAGAAGGATGCAGTTGTCGACCGCTGGGAAAGACGAAGCCTGTTGCGGAAGTCTCTCGACGAGGCGTTCTCGCGTCCCTACCCGGTGACCGAGATGAAGGACGCGCTGGAGGGGAAGCTCTGGGGTATCGGCAGCGAGTCGTTTGTGGTCGGGTCGTATGACTTCTATGTCGGGTACGCGCTCAGCCGCGGCATGATGCCGTGCCTGGATACCGGGCACTTTCACCCGACCGAGTCGGTTGCGGACAAGGTTTCTGCCCTGCTGCAATTCTCAGGCGAACTGCTGATACACGTGAGCAGAGGAGTGCGCTGGGACTCCGACCATGTGGCAGTCTATGATGATTCGCTGCGCGAGCTTGCGGCCGAGGTCGTACGGGCCGCAGCGCTCAGCCGCGTCCACTTCGCGTTGGACTACTTCGACGCAAACATGAATCGGATAGCGGCATGGGTCATCGGGGCGCGCGCGACACTCAAAGCGCTGCTTGCCGCTCTGCTGGAACCGACCGAGCGTTTGCGTGAGCTTGACCAGGCAGGCAGGCTCGCGTTGCTTGAAGAAGCCAAGGCAATGCCCCTGGGAATCGTATGGGACTACCACTGCATCAGTTCCGGCGTGCCACCGGGCGGCGCTTGGATGGACGAGGTACGAAGGTACGAGTCGAAAGTGCTGAGTGGGCGGAACTGAAGTAGCTCAAGCACAAGCTCAAGCGCAAGCTCAAGCGCAAGCACAAGCACAAGCAGCGGCCTGCTGCATTCACCCTCTCCCGATTAAGAAAGAGGGGTCCATCTGCCTCAGGCCGTGAGCTGCCAGCCATGAGCGGCAAGCTGCACTACGCCGATTCTCGCCTCTGGACCCGCGCCACCATCTGTTACCCTGAGCGAACGGCCCTCAGGGCCGGAGTCGAAGGGTCTCTCGGGAGAGATTCCTCGACTCCCTCGGTGGTCGCTCGGAATGACATGCGCCTGCGGAGCGTCAGATGAGCAGTCACGAGTTGCTGTACCCGGATTCCCGGCCGTGGACACGCTGGTGGTGGTTCAATATCGAGCTGCGGAAGGAGGGCATCAAGGCGCAGCTTGACTGGGTCAAGGCCAACGGCTTCGGCGGCGTCGAGCTTGCCTTCGTCTACCCGCTGCCCGGACAGGAGCGCGGACCGGACTTCCTGAGTCCGGAATGGTCGAGTAAGGTGGCCTTTGCCAGGCGTTGCTGCGAGTCGCTTGGCTTGGGTTGCGACTTCACCTTCGGCACGCTCTGGCCGTTTGGCGGGACGTTTGTATCGGAAGCCGATGCCTCCCAACGATTCGACGGCCCCTCTCCACAGAGGCTCGGTCGTTCGTGGGAGTTGCCCAAAGAAGGGAGAATCCTCAATCATCTCGACCGCCATGCTTTCCTTCGATATGCCGACAGACTCGGCGCAGCGCTTGCTGACGCGCTCGCCCCGGCTGCGGAATCCGAACACTCGATCCCTCGATCTCTTGATCCCTCTATCCCTGGTTCCTCTGCTCTCTTTTGCGACTCCTTCGAGGTGGAGACCGAAGGGCTGTGGACAACCGGTCTCGGCGAGAGGTTTCAGGAGCGGTTCGGGTATGACGTCCTGCCTTTCATGCCCAAGCTCGACGAGCATCCGGACGTCAGATACGACCACCGAAAACTCATCGCCGACTACATACTGCATGAGTTCTACGAGCCGTTCACTGAGTACAGCCACCGCCACAATTCGTTCACCCGCGTGCAGTGCCATGGCGCACCCTGTGACCTGCTGTCCGCGTATGCCGCGGCCGACGTGCCGGAGTCGGAGGCAATCCTCTTCGACCCGGAGTTCAGCCGAATCCCCGCGTCGGCAGCAGCGCTATCGGGTAAGCCGGTGGTATCGGCTGAGGCATTCACGTGCCTGTACGGCTGGGTTCCATACCCTGGGCCCGGTCCGCATCAGTGCGAGGAGCGTCTTGCCGACCTCAAGCTCTTGGCGGATGCGCTGTTCGCGAATGGGGTAAATCACGTGTTCTGGCATGGGATGCCGTATCAAGCGCAAGCTCAAGCACAAGCAGGGCAGGAACAAGCTGACAGCCGACAGCTTGCAGCTAACAGCCGGACCCCGGAAGCTGTAAGTCGTAAGCCGAAAGCCGTGAGCCGTTTCTACGCCAGCGTGCATGTGGGACCGGACAGCGCATTCGCAGCAGAGTTGCCTGGGTTCAATGCCTACATGGAGAGAGTCTGCGGGGCGATGAAGCTCGGCCGGCCGTATTCCGAGGTAGCTGTCTACATGCCGATTGAAGACCAGTGGATGAAGGGCGAATTGCCGAAGGAGCAGCAGAAGTCGAGCGCAAGATACTACTGGGAAATGCACTATCTGCGGCCACCCGCAGAGCTTGCAGGACGGCAGCCGCTCTGGGTGTCGTCGCCGTTTCTCGAGAGGGCCCGCTTCGAGGATGGTACACTCCAGGTCGGGGACGCCCGCTTCAGCCTTCTCTACGTTGACTGCGAGTGGCTCGACGGGGACGGGCTGGCGCAGATACTGCGTCTGGCAAGCGGCGGACTGCCCGTGTGCCTTAAGCGACTCCCGCGACACCCGGGCAGGGTTGTGGACAAGCGAGAGGCAAAGAAGTACGAGCAGGAACTCGAAGCGCTGACCAGGCAGGGTAGCGTGACCAGCGAGCTCTCGGTGTTGATGCAGGAGCCACCAGTCGTGTCCGGCGAAGATGCGCCCGACTTCTGGTGCCGAACCGTGGACGACGAGCTCCTGTTCTTCTTCGGACATCCGGCTTCGCGGGGTCTTTCGTATCCTATGGAGTACGGCCAGTCGGCGAAGGCAGGGCAGACGCGAAGAGACGTGCGGTTCAGCCTCAGCGGCGTCGAGCCCTTCCGCCTGTCCCTCGATTTCGGGTGCTGTGAATCCCTGCTGCTGCGCGTCTCCCGTACCGGCCGCGTGGAGCGGCTCGACCTCGGCTACGCCGCGTCCCTTCCTCACTAAGTCATTGAGCCGTAAGCACTACTTGACTTCGGGGCAGGGGTAGCTAATATTTCACGTTGGCTATCAAGGGGACCGGCAGCCAACCAACAGCAAACAGGTCCCGAGACAGCTTGTTTAACGTCAGGTGTCTATGAGTCCAAGTCTGTGTTCAGTCCCAGACCGCCCGTAGCTCCCTTCAACGATTATCAAGCGCAAACAAAACGGAGGTCCGTTTATATATGGGTACGCGCATATTTGTAGGGAATCTTCCCTTCAGCGCAACCGAGACGCAGCTCAATGAGCTGTTCAGTCAGCATGGAGAAGTGACTTCGGTCAGCATCGTGAAGGACAAGTTCACGGACAGGTCACGGGGATTCGCGTTCGTCGAGATGACCGCTGCCGACGCAGCGACCGCGGCGATTGCGGCCCTGAATCAGTTCCAGATGGAAGGCCGGCCGCTCACCGTCAACGTGGCGCGCGAGCGCACCGAGCGTCCGCCCCGCGGCAACGACCGTCGGTCGTCCCGCGACAGCGGCAACCGCTGGTAATAGCCTAACGCGGCTTGCAAGGGCGGGCTCTGAAGCCCGCCCTTGGCTTGTCAGACCAAGACAGACGGGCGGCACGGTGCCGCCTGCCGGATCCACACGGAACCGGCCCGACTCAGGAAACCCGCCAGCACCCCCTCCGGCCGGAATCCTGTTTGTCTGCCTCAACCTTGACCTCAACCCTAACCTCAACCTGATGTCTGAACCGCCAGCGCCACCGCAGGCGTTCCGGAATCGGGAGCTGACCGCCCGCCTCTTACAGTGTGCCAGCGTCTTGCTTGACCCCGTGCACCGTCCTAACTAAACTATGCGCAGCAAGGGCGCCGGAGACTGCGAGATGCGGGTCCCGCCGCATTCAGCTTCTCGACGCGATTCTGTGTATCGGTCAAACAACGGAGGTCAGAATGAGCCGTGACCGGTTCCGACGAATCTGCAGTCAGATCACCTCCATAGGCAGCCGGTCTGTCGCCAGAGGCTGCGCTATCGCCGTACCGCATCAGCCTGACGTGAACTGCCCATGAAACCCAGTTCTTCGCACTTCTTGAGACAGCGCTGCAACGCGGCTCGGATGCTGCAATGACCTTCCCGTGTTCTTTCATCCTACCATGTCTAGAATTCTAGCGCTTCTGTGCCTGTGTTCCTCATGCCTGGTCCTGACGGGAAGCTGTCACAAAGACACTTCTCCTTCTCCCATTCCATCATTCTGCGCTGCGGAACCGGAGTGGGGACCGGGCGACCTGACTGCATTCACCAACGCGCCCGGGTATGTGATACCCCCGGAGACGTTTTGGCCGGAGGACACACTTCCTGGCGGGTTGTGGGTCATAAAGTCCGCTGGGACAGGACTCAGGTCGCTGGCTCGAACAACGCCTGACTCGGTGCCGTTCTATGGATGGTCTCCAAAGTGGTCTCCTGATGGCACATGGATTTGGGCAAGGGACAACAGGGACAGGATATGGAAGGTGACCCCAGATGGGGACAGCCTTGTCCTGCTTCACCCAGGGGTTGGAGGCCCCTTTTCCATCAGTCCCGATGGAAGAAAGCTCGCCTTCGACTCCAATGACGAGTCTCTCTGGGTGAGGGGAGTGCGAATTCTGGACTTGGAAACAGGAAGACAGAAGTCCGTGCTTCCCTACGGGATGGACCCTTCCTGGTCTTCCGACGGTGGCAGATTGGTCTGCAACGGACCACTTTGGGAGGTAAATAGATGGACCCATTGGATCATAGTAGTTGATACATCTGGAGAGAATGTGCGAAAGGTCTGTGAGGTAGATGATTGCCCCAACGACAAAGCGGCATCCTTTTCGCCGGATGGCGAGAGGATTAGCTTTCACATGCAAGGCGAGGACGTTGACCACATATGGGTAGTCAACGTTGATGGCACCAATCCAAGGAGACTTACGAAGAAGGGAGGACGATGGCCATCCTGGAGCCCGGACGGCAAGAAGATTGTGTATACCAGAGTGACAGAGTACATTAGCACCGGGGTAAGAGAGTTCTGGTCTGCCCCCGATTCGCTGGA
>DDXO01000051.1 GCA_002347155.1 Caldifarciminota bacterium UBA2258 | reverse complement strand
CAGCATGACAACAAGCGAAGGGCTCAGGATGACAGGGCATAGGGATACTGAGAGTGACATCAAGAACTGTCCAGTGTTTCATGCTCTACGTACTATGTCGTTCCTGGTGCCTGCGCGATGGGCCTGCTCACAGGTTGTGCGTGGGGCAGGCGCAGGGCCGGCTGATGAGCTCTGGAGTTGCGGGGCAGCCCGGCGCGAGCCAGGACATGTTGACTCCGGCTGCCGGAAGCGCGACCATCGAGCGCAGCGGCCGGTTGGCAACTGGTTTCATAACCGGAGATAGAAGAGAGCCGCGTGACCTGCGCGTCCGACGCGCCCGCTCGAGTCCCGGCTCTGCACCGGACCCGACCCGGGCGTGAGCACGCGTCTCTCTTCACAGTAGTAAGCGGATGCACCGGAGACAATATAGTTATCGCCCTCAAAACTGTCAAACCCCATTAAACGACCTGTTCAATTTGCACAGCAGACGCCACCCGGCGTACCATCGCCGGCGATGAGCGGTCAGACCCGAGGCCAGATGCCCGCACAAGGAGCAGGAAGGACTCCAAACTCCAAACCAGAACTCCAAACTCCAAACGCGAATCTCCAAACCGTAGCCTCGCACTCCAACCAGCCCGGTCACACGCTCAGGTCGGGAATTGGCGGCTAACCATCTGAATGACAGTGTGTTGCTGCGAGCTTTCCTCGCCAGGCGGCTCCGAAATCGTTGGAGGAAATCGCTGGCACGGTAGCTGCAAATACGCCCAGTGGACAGGATATCATTCATGGGTCACGCTTCGCGCCTCCAGTGGTTTGCGGCCACAACACGGACCTGGCTATCGCCAGCACCCCAAGCCGGTTCAGTGTCTGTGGCCGCAAACCTAGGTACCAGCGATGTCGTTACCTGGTCCAGTCCGAATGTCCGAGGCCTTTGAAATGACACAGATTCAGGAGGGTAAGCAAGTGAGTGCAAACGTCTGCGTTGGGTATCTCTGGTTCGGCAACACCGAAGGTCAATATCGACCGACGTCCCTGAGTATCAGCTATGGCGCACTTGTCCCGGCCAGCGTCCAGGAAGACGAGTCCTCGGACCGCATTTGGGGACTCGGTGAGGCCGCGGAATCCGCGCTGCTTGAATTGGAGCCGGTCGCAACCGCGCCACGGCCGACCTTCACGCACATAACCGACAACTGGCCGGTCAACCAGAACGGCACGCTGTCCGGTCCGATGGCCGGAAAGCGGCCCCCGGCAGGGCCGGTCGCTGCGATCTAGGGTGAGTCTGTCGACGGTCGTGAGACCTGCAGTTCCAGACAAGGAGAGCAAACCTTGAAATCCAATGACGACGGCCTGTACGCTGAGACCGTGCGCCGGGTCCCGAGGCCCTGGTGGGTCTGGAAGTCCGAAGCGTCGAATCGCAGACAAGACCCAAGGCACCAGGCAGACCGCAGGCCCCGACCCGCAAGCCGGCCCCTGTGGGTGCTTCCGGGTCCGGACGAACTCAGCTAGACCATTCAGGCCGGTCCGGCCTGACGATGCCGACCGCGTCTCTCAAACGACCGTAGGTTCGGGGTACCTGGGCCCGCGCTGAGCGGGAATGGGCTTCGGAATGGTCCGGCGAAGAATTCTCTAAAACCCCAAGTTCGACAGCCACCTGGAGTCCGTTCGGTCTGCACTCGTCTGGGGCGAGTCTCAACTCCCCACTATGCCAAAACGCAACTGACCAGAGAGGAATCCAGGCATCAAGAAACCCAGTGGCCGGAAGCCCTCAGCCGCCGCCAAATCAGCAATCTGCAATCTGAAATGCCTGCTGATGGGCGGGGATGTCAACTCGGCGGGGTTGGACGGCCGACAGCCTACAGCTCACGGCTGACGGCTTTCAGGTCGCGGTCAGGCGGCGACGAACTGGCGGACTTCGACCTGCGTGCCGTTGCGCGCGGTCTCGTCAGCTTCTTTGAGCAGCCGGTCCGCCACCGCTGAGTCAACGTATTCCTCGCCGCAGTTGGGGCAGATCTGAGCCGGTACGCCTTTGTACACGACCGTCAGGCCGCCACGTTCCATCGTGACGGTCGCAGTGCCCGGCCGGGTGTCAGCCTGTTTGCACACTACGCATTTCATAGCACTTTCCTTTTGAATCCCGCGTCCCATTGGACCGGGTCCGGTTCGTATGCGGTCACGACTATCAGTGTATCGGTTTCGCTGTCTTCGGCAACGACTACGTGTATCGGCCTGGGGCCACGCCAGCCGAGCACGAGTCGGCTCGGGTACGGTCTGTCGTCCGGGTAGCGCTGTATTACTTCGCCACCGATGACTACGGATCGGACGTCCTCCACCGTGATTCTGCGTTCGAACATGCGTTCGAGTGCGTGGACCCGGAAGATAAGCCGGTCCTCGGATCTCAGTCGCGCCTCCTCGACTTTCGTGTCTTGCTCCTCATTCCTCTATCCTCATTCTTCATTCCTTCTGCCACCGCCGTGACTGTGGCGCTGACCATGAGGTCTTCAGCCTTGCGATATTCAATACCCGCGTGGCCGAAGAGAGGACCCGATTCAGCGTCAAGGCGGTGGAGAGCGAAGCGACAATACTGAGGGTCGATGTCTATGCCGATTGAGTTGCGGCCGGTGTTGAGCGCGGCAAGCATCGTGGTGCCGGTGCCGCAGAAGGGGTCGAGGACAGTATCGCCGTGGAATGAGAACATGCGGACGAGGCGGGTGGCAAGTTCGAGCGGGAAGGGCGCGGGGTGCTGGCGCGTCGAAGCGCCGGTCATGGTCCAGAACTGGCGGAACCAGTCCGCGTATTCCTTCTTGGAGAGCTTGGACAGGCGGCGCTGTTCTTCGGTGGGCTGGCGGTAGCCGCCGGGCTTGCGCTGCATCAGGATGAACTCGATGTCGTTCTTGATGATGGCGTTGGGCTCGTAGGGTTTGCCGAGGAACTTGGAGCCGTTCTCGACTTCGTAGCTGGCGTTGGAAATCTTGTCCCAGATGATGGGGTTGAGGTTGTCGAACCCGAGGCGGCGGCACATGACCACGATGTCGGCGTGAAGCGGCATCACCATGTGGCGACCGTAGCTGCGGCGGGAGAGGCAGACGTCGCCGACCACGCATACCAGCCTGCCGCCGGGCACGAGCGCACGGAAGCACTCGCTCCAGACCTGTTCGAGCGCCCCGAGGAACTTCTCGTAATCCGCGACGTGGCCGAGCTGGCCTTCGGTGTCGTTGTACCGCTTGAGGTTCCAGTAGGGCGGGGACGTGACGACGAGATGGACCGACTGGTCCGGGACATAGGGCATCTCGCGCGCATCGCCCAAGATGAGGCGGTGGAAGGTGCTGTGTTCAGTCGGACTTGTCATTGGCATACTGGGACACGTGCGACACGAGTGACCTTGCCATCGCGTTGAACGACAGGTCGGCAACCGGCTCGTCATAGTGCCCCTCCAGTCCTTCCTCAGGAGTGGTCATCAAGAGCGCGGCCGCCGAGTAGTGTCCTTCGAGTAGGAGCTTGCTGCAGAGCAGCTCAATCCTCTTTGCGTATGAGGCATTCTTGAACTCCGGGAGGACACTGAAGTGCGGTTCGTCGGCCGCAATCGGCTTGCGCGAGCCCGGCGCGTCCTCAAGTATGAAGAGGTAGCCCAACCACGGCGAGGACAGCCCGCCGAATAGCCGCTCGCGGTGAGATGTCTTCAGGTCGAGTGCGTTGCCAAGGGCCTCTTCCGCTCTGTTATTGCCGTTATTGCCAAATGACCCCACTTGTGACTTGGCCTCAATCGCGCATATAAGCCGTTTCTCGTGAACGACCAGCAAGTCCCATTGTTTGGTGGCGCGGAAGAAGCCCGGAATGACCTGACTGCCACGTTTGGTGAATATGCTTGAGTCAGGAATTCCCGCACCCCGGATGAGGTCCACACAAACATCGATGAAGCCGTCCAACTGCTTGCCGCCCGTGACCGCGCTGCGAGTGCCGTGGTCAACGCTGCCGTCCTGCCGCTGCTTGCGGGCCTGAGTTGAACGCTTGGCCCGGAAGTGCCTCATAGCAGCTTGGACCCTCGCGTCCAAATCCGGCGGCAGTTTGACCGGCATCTTGCCTGTGAGGATAGATAGTATTGGCCCGCAGTCAAGCCGAGGGCCGCAGCCGTTGTCCGGTTCGGCGGGCGGTTCTTTGCGCGTGCGTGCACCAGACCGTGCGAGAGTACGTGCGCCAGACCCTGCGAGAGTATGGCCGAGACTATCCCCCCTACGGCCCCTTGGGCCGGGGTTCAGGGCTGGGGGGCGGTCATTTTGGAGGAATAGACGAAGTTAGAGGTCAGAATTCAGAAGCCAGAGTGCAGAATTGAGGACGTGGGAGAGGTGTCGGGGCCGGGGAGAAGGACGGAAGATGGAAGAGCGAGGATGGAGGAGAGAGGACGGATGGTAGCTTACGGCTGACCGGCCCTCGGGGGCTTGTCGCGGGCGCGAGCCGGCTCGAGTACGGAAGTGGTCTCTGAGCTGAGAGCGGTGGCAGCCGCTGCAGAAGTTTAGTGATAGGATACAGAACGACTTCTGGGTATTGCAGCTTAAGTACAGCAATTCTAGTCTGTTAAGTCGGATTCGAGCAAGTCCCCTCCGTCGTCCCCCGGGTTGTCTCATGAGTTGTGTTCCGGATTGCCCTGCAGGCTGTTGTCCGAATCGTTCCACCCGCTGTCCTCCGAATAGCGCGGCAGACTGCAACCCGCGCTGTCTGCCGAGTTGTGGCCCGGGTTGTCTGTTCCGCAGTTCCGGTGGTTGTCCGGCAAGCTGTCTGAGCGACAGCGGTCAGGACGGCTGACCATTCTGCCGTCCGGGTTGCTTTCCTCGTTGTCCTGACCGCAGTCTCGCGAATTGCGGTGCAGACTGCTGTTCGAGCTGCTCCGGCTGCTGTCCCGTCGGCTGCTCTACCGGTTGCAGTCCGAGTCGGATCGTCGGTCGTGGCGCGGGGTCGGGCCCATCTGTGCAGGCGCGGGGAGGCGATCCGCACCGACGTCTTCAACGTCGCCGCGCCGTTGCCGTGACGGCTCGGTCTGCAAGCGGGCGGGAATCCGCTGCCGATTCCCGCCCGCGGTCGTCCGGCATCGGCTGACGCGTTGGATTGACAAGGGCGGCAGGCAACCTATGATCATGCACTGGGGATGTGCATGAAGTACTCGATTCTATTCGCCGGTGTTCTGCTCTGCACAGGCTGCGTCAGCCTGACAAACTTCCAGTCGCCGCAGGCGCTGCCGCCGGGCAGCACTTCTGTCGGTGGCGGTCTCGGGCTGCAATTTGCTGGCATCGTCTATCCGCTGCCGGAGGCCGACTTTCTGTTCCGCTACGGGCTCGCTAATGGCGTCGATGTCGGCGGCAAGGTGGCGCTGCCGTTTCTGTCAGCGACAGTCGACATGAAGTGGCAGTTCTTGCGGGGCCCGCTCGCGGCGGCGTTTGATGTGGGCGGGTCGTACAGTCGCGTACTCGGCCTGCCCGACATAAGCAACGAAGCCAACATCTTTGGGGTCTACCCGGAGCTGCTGGTCGGCGGCGAGCGCATCTTCGGAGCCGCCCGGATGATGCTGGCGTACACCCATGAGCTAAGTACGTCCCACGGCGAGCCGCTGCGCAGCTACACCCGTTGGTATCCTCAGGTCTTTGTCGGCGGGTCTTTCGGTGACCGGTTCCGGGTGATGCCGGAGCTGTCTGTCTCCTTTGGCTTGTCTGGCTCTCAGAACCTGCAGCCGCTGCTGGGGATCGGCGTGGCGTTCACGTACGGTTCGGAGGATATGTCCGACGATGCCTCGACCGACGAGTGGTAGGCTGAGCGCGGGCAGAAGACGGAGGTGATTCCGGGCAGTCGGGGTGTGGCATGGCTCCGGTTCCGACCAGGCGGCAGGCAGAGGTTGACTTGCGGGTTATGCCAGGCATAATGCCTCAAGCCATTGACGGCGCGAGTTACGGCACCGGTCCGGCTCTGCGCCGGTACTGATTCCTGAAAGGAGCTGCTGTGCCTTACGACGTCTTCATCGAGTGCGAGAAGCGGCCGCAGGTGACTATTGAGGCCGATCGGGTGGAGGAAGAGGACGAACATGTGAATTTCTACAAGGGCGGCGAACTGGTCGCGTCGTTCAAGGAGAAGAAGGTCTTCGGCTACGTGAAGATGATGGTGCCGACATGAGGGCAGAGGGCGGAGTCAATCGCAGGTCGGACGAAGCTAGAAGCGAGAAGCTAGAGGCTAGAAGCTAGAAGGCAGAAGCGAGAGGCCAGGTAGACAGCAGGCAGTAGACGGCATGCCGGGTACGGAGGGGCCGGATAGGGCGGAGTTCAGAGTCTAGAGACCAGAGACCAGAAACCGGAATCGAGCAACTAGAAACCAACAACTAGAAACCACCGACGTAGGGGCGGAAGCGGGTAGCCGCAGATAGACGCCGATGGACGCAGATTGAGTTCGGAGCCGAATCCAAGAACCTCACGTTGATGGAGCAGACAGCGCGCGGGCGCGGTAGGGGCGCTGTGGTCTAGCGGAGACGGAGGCGCGGGCCGCGGCCGCCCGACATCTGCCTGGCCAGGACCCGGGCCTGGGAGAATTCTTTGAGCAGGCGGTTGACGTCCGTGACCGTGGTGCCGCTGCCTGCGGCGATGCGGCGGCGACGCGAGCCGTCAACAATGTCCGGGTTCCGGCGTTCCGCCGCCGTCATCGACTGAATCATCGCCTCGACCTGGACAAACTCACCCTCGTCAACATCGAGGTTGCCGGCCCCGGGTATCATGGCGAGCAGCTTGGAGATATTCCCCATTTTCTTGATGCCTTTGAGCTGGTTCAGGAAGTCATCAAGGTCGAACTTGCCTTTGAGGAATTTCTCCGCGACCGCGCGCTGGTCCTGGCCTTCGGTCGCGGCCTGGACTTTGTCGGCCAGGCTTTTCATGTCGCCCATGCCGAGGATGCGCGAGGCGATCCGGTCCGGATGGAACTCTTCGAGGTCCTCGAGGTGCTCGCCGGTACCGACAAAGAAGACGGGAAGGCCGGTGACGTGGCGCACCGACATGACCGCGCCGCCACGGGCGTCGCCGTCGAGTTTGGTGAAGCAGCAGCCCGTGAGTTTGAGCCGGGTGTGGAACTGCTCGGCTTGACTTACCGCGTCCTGGCCGACCATGCCGTCGAGGACGAGGAGGCCGGCATGGGGTTTGGCCTGGGCCTGGATGGCGGCGAGTTCGTTCATCAGGTCGTCGTCGATGTGGAGCCGGCCCGCGGTGTCGAAGACCACGATGCCGTTCGACCGGTCTCGTGCCTGTTTGAGCGCGGCGAGGCAGGTTGCGACGACGTCACCTGACACCGGGTAGAAGTCGCATTTGGCACGTTCCGCCACCGAGCGGAGCTGGTCAGAGGCAGCCGGCCGCTTGGGGTCGCAGGCGACAAGCAGGGGTTTGCGGTTCCTGAGTTTGTGGGCGAGTTTGCCGGCAAATGTAGTTTTGCCGGTTCCCTGCAGGCCGACCAGGCTGATGACGGCCGGGTTTGCGCTCAGGTCGAGCTTCGCGGTTGTGCCGCCCAGGAGTCGGGCCAGCTCCTGGTACAAGGTGGCGTTGATGAGTTCGCCGGGCTTGAGGCTGGCCGCAACGTCCTTTTCCCTGAGACGGGCCTCGACCGAGCGGATGAAGTGGCCGACGACTTTGTAGTTGACGTCGGCTTCGAGCAGGACCGTGCGCACCTCGCGCAGGGCCTGGGATACCTCGCGGTCGGAAAGCCGGCCGTAGCCGAGGAGCTTCCGGCGGAGCTGGGCGAAGCGGTCGGTCAGGACGTCAAACATGACAGCGGGCAAACACGAAGTCCGAAGCCCGAATGACGACTCAAGTCCGAATTCCCCAATTCGTCATTCGAGTTTCATGGGCACTTGAGGGCCTTGATGGTAGCGGCGTAGTCCCGGCTGCGGAAGATGGCGCTGCCGGCGATAGCGATGTCTGTGCCGGCCTCAGCCACCAGCCGGCAGTTGGTCGGGTTGATGCCGCCGTCGACCGCAATGACGGCATGGGAACCGGTATCACGTATCAGGCGGGCTGTCTCCCGTATGCGGTCCGGCGCTTCGGGCGAGAACTCCTGTCCGCCGAACCCGGGATGGACGCTCATGACGAGAACTTCCTGTACGTCGGCGACCAGCGTACGCAGGGACTCAACCGGAGTATTGGGGTTGAGCGAGATGCCGGCGGCCTTGCCCGCAGCGTGGATGGTCTCCAGGCACTGCTCGGCCAGCTCTGTGGCTTCGACGTGGAATACGACGAGGTCCGACCAGGGGAGGAACTTCTCAATCAGCCATTCCGGTTCAGTGACCATGAGGTGGGAATGGACCGGGACGGTGACGGCGCTGCGCACCGCCTTTGCCAGGGGGACTCCGAAGCTCAAGTTCGGCACGAAGTGTCCGTCCATCACGTCGAGGTGGATGATGTCCGTTCCCGCCTTCACCACCGCCGCCAATTGGTCGGCGAGGTGCAGGAAGTCGCAGTCGAGAATCGACGCCGCGACTTTCACTGGGTTTCCCGGCATGGAGAGCCACGAAAACGCGAGACCGGATGAAGACGGGCGGAACGGAGTCTACCACCGAGACACAAAGACACCAAGAAGTTCCGGACCATGCGTATGTCAGTCATCTGTGATGGTTTCGGCGACTACTGTACGGCAGTCCATCCGTCAATCCGTGGTTCTTATTACGGAGAGCACGAGATACTGGACAGTTCTTGATGTCACTCTCAGCATCCCTATGCCCTGTCACCCTGAGCCCTTCGCTTGTTGTCATGCTGAGCGCAGCGAAGCATCTTCTCTTCCTGCTCAGGGTAAACTGCGCGAAGGGTCTTTGCACTCGAAGATTCTTCGGCGTCGAACGCCTCAGAATGACAAACATTTCCTGCTCTCATTAGTATCATCTTCGTCCTGCCGGGATGGCGATAATCAGGCTGACCGTATCGAGGTCGCGTACCGTCATGCCTTCTTCCGGGTACTGGACCAGCACGCTGCCCGGGGGTTCGTCGCTCGGCGCGTGTTTGACTTCACCGAGGGTGAGACCCTGGGATGAGGCTATGGCTGTTGCCGTCTCGATGTTCAGGCCGATGAGACCGGGCATCGGGAAGACGCCGACCCGGGATGCCACCTGGACAAAGACCCGCTCGCCTTCGTCCAGCTCCATGCCGGCCGGCGGATGCGTGGAGATAACCCGGCCCGGGGGCAGGTTCGGCGCGCGCAGGGAGTCGACGCCGGCGACCGCGAGGCCGGATTCGGTGAGCAGCGAAGTTGCCCGGCTGAGCGTGAGCCCCTCGAGGTGAGGGACTTTGACCCGGGCCCCGCCGCGGCTGACGTCGAGGTTCACGCGGCGGCCGAGCTTCACCGACTGGCCGGGCCCCGGGTGCTGGGCGACGACGTTGTCCGGAGGCACGGTGGCGTTGGATACGCTGCGCACTTCGCCGAGCACGAGCCCGGCATTGACGAGCGACTCTTCGGCGGCGAACCGGTCGAGGCCGATGACGTCGGGCACGGTCGCCTCGCGTCCGCGTTTGACGACCAGCGGCATCACGACCCAGTTGAACAAAGCCACGAGGAGCGCGAGCAGAAGCAGGATGATGAGCAGGGTCCGCAGTTTGTGGCTCCGGCGTTTGCCGCGGCGTTTCACGTACCGAACCTCTCGCCGGCTGCCAACCGGGCGCCGTTGCGGAAGTCCTGTCCGGTCTGGACCCCTTTGCCTTCGGGTTTGAGTTCGAGGATTTCGAGGAGTCCGGAGCCGGCAGCAACGAGAAGGCCGGGCTGCCGGACGAGCACCTCGCCGGGCTTGCCTTTTTCCGGAACCGGGCTGAGTCGCGAGCGGAGCAGGACCAGGCGCCTGCGGCGGAAGTTCGTGACCACGCCGGGCTCGGGGGAGAGCGCCCGGATCCGATTGTGAATCTGCCCGGCCGGTTGAGCCCAGTCGATATCACGTTCGGCTTTGGTGATCTTCGTCGCCCCGGTAGCCAGTGCCGGGTCCTGGGGAGTGCGTCTGAGTTCGCCGTTGCCGATACTCGTCAGGGCAGAAAGAACCAGCCTGGCACCGACTTCTGCGAGCCGGTCGGAAAGCTCGCCGGCAGTCTCGTCCTCGCCGATTGACACCGTCTCCTGTGCGACGATGTCGCCGGCATCAACCTGCTCGGACAGGAAGATGATGGTGACACCGGTTTCTCTCTCTCCTGCCAGCAGGGCGTGCTGGATGGGCGCCGCACCGCGGTACCGGGGCAGGAGCGAGGGGTGGATGTTCAGGAACCCGAGCCGGGGCAGGCCCAGCAGGGCGGGCTTGAGGATATGACCGTACCCTGCCAGCACCGCAACATCGAGCGGCTGTGATTTCAGTTCGGCAATAAACGCCGGGGCATTCGGATTCCGGGGGGTGAGGACCGGGAGGTTCAGTTTGCGCGCTTCCTGCTCGACCGGGCTGGGAACCAGTTTGCGGCCGCGGCCGCTGGGCTGGGCCGCCGCCGCGACTACCGGGCCGAGTTTGTGCCCGGACGCGGACAACGCACGCAGGGCCGGCACCGCAAACGCGGGCGTGCCGAAGAAGGCTACCTGCATTCTTCCTTCTCTCTGGCTTCCAGTTCCTTGAGCCTGGTGCTGAACAGCCGGCGCCGGGGTTCGCTCAAGTGGTCGATGAACAGGACTCCGTTCAGGTGATCGAGTTCGTGCAGGAATGCCCGGGCAAGTAGCTTCTCACCTTCGACCGTAACCGGCCGCAGTTCTTCATCAAGCCCAGAGACACGCACGAACTCGGGACGGGGCAGGAAGTCGAACAGGCCGGGCAGGGAGAGACAGCCCTCCTCGGCCTCGATTGTCCCTTCACTGGCCACCACCCGGGGGTTGATGATGCAGTACGGCTCCGCATCGACGTCGACGCCCTGCGGGTTTATGGCAAAGACGGCGACTGTCTCCCCGAGCTGGTTAGCGGCCAGGCCGAGCCCGTCCTGGGTCAGCATGCTGACCTTGAGGTCCGCGAGGAACTGAACCAGTTCCGGCGTCAGATTCTCGAGCAGGCGCGATCTGGCCCGCAGCGCCGGGTTGCCGTAGAGGACAACGCGGCGGTTGCTGCCGGCCGGCCCGGGTGTCTTACTTTTCTGCGCCAAACTTGTAGCTGACCGCGCTCTTGTCGACTTCGAGCTCGGTATCCTCGGCCACCTTGACCAGGAAGGTGTGCTCTCTGACGTTGGAGACGATGCCGTGGATGCCGGACCCCAGCACTACGCGGTCGCCGCGTTTGATCTGTTCGAGCATCTGCGCGTGCTTCTTCTGGCGGCGCTGCTGGGGCAGGATCATCAGGAAGTAGAGCACCGCGAATATCAGGATTATCGGCAGGAACCCGAGGATCGAGTTCATGCCGCCGGACGCGGGTGCTGCCCCGGTCGGGGTTGCGGTTGGTGTGGAGGCCGGGGTCTGGCCGAGAGCGATTCCGAACATCGGTTCTCCTTTGGGCAATTGCCCTTACGTGGTTGTTTTCCTCATCGGGCGTCGATACAGGCGGTGTCGCCTCACGTATTCGGCGACTCGCACAGGTAACATATAGCGGACAGAGCGACCTTTGGCAAGCCTTGCCCGGATGGCCGCGGCCGATATCCCGACCGGGATGACCGTACAGAAGAGCACCCGCTTCGGGTCGTGGCCCGGAAACAGCGCAGGCCGTTCGATACCAGGACGGCTCATTACGACAATGCGGGCGAGCCCGGTCAGTTCTTCGGGCCGGTGCCACGAGGCAACGTCGCGGTACTGGTCTGAGCCGACCCCCAGATAGAGCGCGGCGCCGCGATAGAGCGCTCGCAGTTCGCACAGGGTGTCCGCCGTGTAGGAGGGTCCGGCCCGGCCTTCCTCAATCGGGCATAACTCGAGCCCGGGCTGCGCGGCGGTGGCCAGCCGTGTCATCGCCAGCCGATGGCGATAGGGCGCAAGCGGACCGCGCTTGTGCGGCGGCCGGAAGGCCGGGATGAACAGCATCCGGTCCAGCCGCAGTTGCTGCCGTACGTCACTCGCGGCCAGCAGGTGTCCGAAGTGGAAGGGGTTGAACGACCCTCCGAATACGCCGAGCCGGACCGGCACCTTAGTGGCTGGTTCGGGCGAGAGCCGTGCGCGCGAGCTTTCTGACAGCCGGCTCGCACGGGCCGGTCACAAGCGCGCTGAGTACCTCGCGTGCCTTTGCGGTGTCCGCGGTCTCGAGCAGGCTGACCGCGAACCGGTATCTTTCCATGCCGGACCAGCGCTCGGCCGGGTAGGTTTGCTGCACGTAGTCGTAGTAGACCAGGGCTGACTTGTATTCGCCGGAAGTGAAGTAGATCCGCGCCGCGTCGAACTCGCGGAGCGCCAGCCGCTCGGCGATGTCGCCGAGCAGTTTCTCTGCGTCCGACCGGAGCGGCGAATCCGGGTAATCCTCGAGGAACCGGTTGATTGTCTCCTGGGCCTTGAGCGCCCGGGCCTGGTCGCGGGCATGGCTCGGTGCCGAGCGCAGGTAGGAGACCGCGAGTTTGTAGGTTGCCTCTTCCTGGAAGCGGCCGTTGGGGAAGCTCTTGAGGTAGAAGTCGAATTCGCTCTGTGCCTGCATGTAGTCCTTGCTGCGGAAGTAACTCTCGGCCAGGTAATACTGGGCATCCGAGGCCTGGCGCGAGCCCGGGAAATTGAAGATGATGAAAGTGAACTGGTCCTCTGCCTGGCGATACTGCCTCGCTTCCAGGCTGGCGATGGCCTGGTCCAGAGCCTCCTGGGCATCCTGCGAAACCGGCTTGACCTGGGCACGCTTCGGGCACCCGGCAGCAGCCAGCAGGAGCAGGGCGAACAGCAGTCGGCGCAGATGGGTCATAGCGACTTCACCACCTGATTCACTACGGCGGTCAGGTTCGGTTCGGCCTTGGCGGCCATGGCCAGCACCTCCGCCAGGCTGACCGGTTTCATGGCGTCGGGAAGGCCCATGTCTGTTATCACTGAGAGCCCGATCACACGCAGCCCGGCGTGCCGGGCGACGATGACTTCGGGCACGGTCGACATGCCGACGAGGTCGGCGCCGATGGTACGGATGAAGCGGTACTCGGCGGCGGTTTCGAGATTCGGGCCGGTAACCCAGGCATAGACCGCAGGGTAGAGCCGGATGCCGAGCTTCAGCGCGGCATCCATTGCCATGCTCACCAGCGAGGGGTCGTAGCAGTCAGCCATGTGCGGGAAGCGCGGGCCCAGTGATTCGTCATTCGGCCCGCGCAACGGGTTGAGGCCGGTCAGGTTGATGTGGTCAATAATGACTGCCACTTCGCCGGCCCGGAGCTGCGGATTGACGCTGCCCGAGGCGTTGGAGACAATGAGCGTACCGACCCCCAGCTCCTTCATTACCCGCACCGGGTGGGTGATTTGCTGTACGTCGTACCCTTCGTAGTAGTGGAACCGCCCCTGCATTACCACGACCGGGCGGCTGTTCAGCCTGCCGAGAATCAGGCGGCCACGATGGCCTTCGACAGTGGCTATCGAGAAATGGGGAATCTCCTCGTACGGGATCGAACTCTCGGTCTGTACATCCCGGGCCAGTTGCCCGAGGCCGGTGCCGAGGATGATACCGAGTTCGGGCCGGAAGCCGGTCTTAGTTCTTATCGCCTGGACGCTTTGAGCTATCTGCTGCTTCAGCATTCGGCTTCCTCTGGTTCATCCGTTCGGCCATCGCCAGATAGGTCCGGGCGATGCCGGCAATCTCATCGTTAAGCGCGGCGCGCCTGGCTTCGAGCGCACGGAGCTCCTCGGCGACGCCCCGGGTTTCCTGCGTGGCGTCCTGTTTGATGCGCTCGGCTTCGACCTTTGCTTTCTCGACAATCAGTTGAGCTTCCTTCTTGGCGTCGTCACGGAGCTGGTTCGTCGCCTTCTGCGCCGTTACCAGTGTATCCTTCAGCAGTTGCTCGGTGTCTTCGTACGCCTTCAGGTGTTTGATCAGCTCTTCCGCTTTCTCGGTGAGCTCCGCCCGCTCTTTGCGCAGGTTCTCTATCTCGGTGGCGAGCTCACCGATGAACTCCTCGACCTCGGTTTTGGAAAGACCGTGGCGCTGGGTCGAGAAGGTTTTCTTCCGGATGTCCATGGGTGTGATAGCCATCGACGGATTCTACCAGCAGGCCTAAGACAGTCAACGGAAACGGGCGCGCGGCCGGCCCCGGCCCGGCCCGCCGCGAGTTGTCAGTCTGCAGGTTGCAGTCATGAGCGGCGGGACCGGCGCTTCGGCCGGTGAACGACAACTGGCTCTGCGACGCGGTCGCACTGCGGTCGCGTCGCGTTTGACTATGGCGTATCTGCATCTATGATAGCCCGATGCTCGCGTTTCTCGCCGCGTTTACCATAGCCGCACTTCCGGGCGAGCGTCTCGACTACAGCCTGCGCTACGGCCCGGTATCAATCGGTACGCTGACGCTGCGGACGCTTGGGCCGGAGACGCTCGGAACCGAAGAGTGCCGGCACTTCCGTGCGGACCTGGAATTAACGAGGTCGTTTTCCTGGCTCTTCTGGGCCAACTACCGCCTGGAAACATGGTGCCGGGTTTCAGACATGGTGACGCTTCGGTCATACAAACGTACCCGCGAGCCCCATTATCGGGCCGAATGGACCGCAACCTATGACCAGGAGCAGGCAATGGTCAGTTATCCGGACGGCCAAACCTGTTCGATTCAGCCCGGCAGCCGTGACCTGCTCTCGACCTGGTACTACTTCCGGACGCTCCCGCTGGCTCCGGGTGACACGGTCAGTACCGCGCTGCACGTTGACCGGCGCAACTACCAGTTGGCCGCGGTTGCCCGAGCCGCCAGGCCGGTGACAACTCCGGCCGGCATCTTTGACTGCATCGCGGTCGTCCCCAGCGCCGGCGGACCGCTCGGCACCGTGTACCTGACCGACGACTCTTTGCGAATCCCTGTTTCCATCCGGACCCGCGTCGGGGGCCTGGTTGTGATTGCCGTCCTGCGTTCGGTATCTTGTGAGGAGGATTGATGAAACTGCATGCGGTCATTCTCTGCGGCGGCAGGGGAGAGCGGTTCTGGCCAAAGAGCCGCCGCGCCCTGCCCAAGCAGTTCATTACGTTGTTCAGCAGCGAGTCCCTGACCCAGGAGACGAGCGATCGGGTTCGTCCGTTCTGCCCGACGGCACACCAGCTTTTCGTTGCGCCGGCCGAGTTCGAGCCGGTGCTGCGCCGGCAGCTTGGCGCTGCGGCCCATCTCGTGTTCGAACCGATGGGCCGGAACACGGCTCCGGCAATCGGGCTTGCCGCCGAATACCTGAAACACAGGGACCCGGAAGCGACCATGCTGGTGCTTCCCGCCGACCACCTCATCGAGGACGGCTGCGCGTTTCTCAAGGCGGTGAAGCTGGGTGCGCAACTGGCTCAGGACGGGCTGCTCGTGACGTTCGGCATCCGGCCGGAGCGGCCGGACACCGGGTATGGCTATGTCCAGCTCGGCAGCCGGATTGCCGGCAAGGGGCGGCTGGCCGCGTACCGCGTGCAGGGGTTCAGGGAAAAGCCCAGTCCGGCCCGGGCCCGCGCGTATCTGGCAGCGGGTAACTACGTCTGGAACAGCGGCATGTTCATCTGGCGGGTGGACGCGATACTGGCCGCGTTCCGCCAGTTCCTGCCCGGGTTCTACGAAGAACTTGAGGAATTCGGCCGGACCATCGGCACCCGTCGTGAGCGAGCCGCCCTTGCCGAACTGTACGACGAGGCGCCCTCAATATCGATTGACTACGCGGTCATGGAGAAGGCGGACAACGTGGCCTGCGTGCGCGGGACGTTCGACTGGGACGACGTCGGCTCATGGCTCGCCCTTGCCCGCCACGCCAAGCCTGACCAATCGGGGAACGTGGCCAACGGAGTGCTCGTCGCGCGGAGTTCCACCAACTGCATCGTGGACTCCGACGCGGGGCTGGTTGCCGCGCTCGGCGTCAAGGACCTCGTTATCGTGCGGGCAGGCGACGCTGTGCTCGTTGCGGACAAGAAAGGCCTCGGGCAGATCAAGCAAATGCTGGCCGATATCGCTGCCCTCCCACATACCCGCCGCTTCCGGTGAGACGTTAGGGACCAGGGACTAGGGAGTGGGGTACTCCGTGACATCAGTGTTCATCCGTGGTTGGTACCTTTCTATCCTTACTAGTGAGAGCAGGAAATGTTTGTCATTCTGAGGCGTTCGACGCCGAAGAATCTTCGAGTGCAAAGACCCTTCGCTGCGCTCAGGGTGACAGGGTATAGGGATACTGAGAGTGACATCAAGAACTGTCCAGTGTCTCATGCTCTCCGTAATGATTCTGCAACCTGCAATCTGCAATCTGGATTCTGCACTGTTCCTGCCCGATGAAACTGCTCCTGGCAACCCGCAACCGCAACAAGGTCATCGAAATGCAGCAGGCGCTGGAAGGTACGGGCTGGCAGGTGGTGATGCTGTCTGATATCCCGGGTGCGCCGGAAGTCGAGGAAGACGGAACTACGTTTCAGGACAACGCTCTCAAGAAGGCCCGCAGCGCTTTCGGAATCTCGGGACTTCGCACCCTTGCCGAGGACTCGGGTCTGGAGATAGACGCGCTTGGGGGAGAGCCGGGCGTGAAATCGGCCCGCTACGCCGGCGAAGCGGCGACTGACGCGGAGCGAATACGGAAGGTGCTGGGGCAGCTTGTGTCGGTCCGGGACGAGCGGCGTACCGCCCGGTTCCGCTGCGTCATGTGCCTGATTGACTCCGCCGGCAAGGAGAGCTGTTTTGAGGGACGCTCGGAGGGCCGCATCGCCCACATCGCCCGTGGTTCAACCGGGTTTGGATATGACCCGATATTCATTCCCGACGGCTATGACCAGACTTTTGCCGAGCTCGGCTTCGGCGTGAAGGGCAGGATCAGCCACCGTGCCCGGGCGCTACAGCAGGTGATTGAGTATCTGCGAAACCAGCGACCTGAACCCCGGGACCCCTGACCCCGAGCAACCTTCTTCCTTAGAGAACGCGCCTGGAGGGATTCGAACCCCCGGCCATCGGATTAGAAATCCGATGCTCTGTCCATCTGAGCTACAGGCGCCTACGGACCAGAGGGGCAAGGGGCTGGGGATTGGGGACTGGGGTCCGGAATTCCGACCCTGGTCCCTAGTCCCTGACCCCAATTCCTAGTCCCTGTCAGTCGGGGAGACTGGATTTGAACCAGCGGCCCCCACGTCCCAAGCGTGGTGCGCTAACCGGGCTGCGCTACTCCCCGGAAAAAGGAGTACTCAAGTGGTCGTGTGGTCCAGTGATAAACCATGGACCATCGGCCACAGTCATCCGGCGTTAATATAGGCGGGATTCGGACAGAAGTCAATTCGCGGCCGACTGTCGGTCGAGAATGGATGACCTGAGACACGCGGCCGTCAGGGCCGGCGGGGCGCACGCGGTACGTACCACTCCCTCAGTAGGTCATTGGCGCTCGCGACGACTCGGCGGCCCGTGACAAGCTTCAGGAAAGTCCGGTCCCGGGTTTTGAAGCAGACGAGCTTCGGCTTCAGGCCTTTCGGCAGTAGATGGCAGGGCGGCACAGGACAGACCTGCGGGGTACATCTTCGCCGGGGGCGTGGCCGGTCCAGGCCGGGCCCGGACTCCGCCGGCACGGCAGTCCGCTGCGCGCGGGCAGCGGCAGGCGAAAGCGCTCGCTCCATCGCGTGCCAGAAATGTCCGTTCCGGCTGACATGGAGCCGGAAGGCCGGAACCGCCGCGGCAAGCGCCCAGGCGGCCTGCAGGTATCTCCGGCAGGCTGTGCGGTTGGCGCGGCCGGACGGCGAGAGCACCACGGTTCTTCCGAGCTGGAACGCCGATTCAACAATCAGGGCAGCGGCGGGCGTTATCGCGACCGGCTCGGTTCGGTCCGCGGGAGACTGCCTGAGAAAGAACAGAGCCTTCAGCGGGACTGCCTGTTCGACCGGCCACGATGCAGCCGGGGCAAGTCCGCGCAGACGGCTCCAGGTCGGCCAGGCATGGGCCCAGTAGCGGCCACCTGCATCCCGTACCACGAGGGTGCAGTCGTCAGAGAGCGACTGCCAGGGAGGAGGCAGGCATCGGCTGGCGGTGGTCTTGCCGACTCCGCTGGGGCCGGCGAGGATGAACCCGGCTCCGTCGCGCGAGGCCAGGGCACCATGCAGCAGGATTCCTTTTCGAGCGAGCGAATGGGCAGCAATAGCCGAGGCGACCCGTTCCATCCTGATTCTCTCGGTGCGTCGCTCGCGGCCCGGCCCCAGCCGGCAGACAAACCGCGAACTGGTGGTTCTTTCCGCATCACCTGGTCGCTCGAAGCCGGACGCTACGTACTGCATACGCCCGCCCTGAGCGGGACCGAGTTGCATGACCTGGCCCAGCGTCCTTACCGTTACCGCGGCCTGCTCGTCCAGCGTCCGGATCACCCAGCGTTGTCCATCGGCAAGCGCAAGCCCGATGTCCTGCGAAGTCGGGTTCGGCCGGGTTCTGGCGTTCAAGCGCAGAATTCTAGGCGACCACGCTCGTGAGTCAACGGGCGGTCGAAGGCCACTTCCGTATGAGGAAGAGAGAAGTGGACAAGACCACCTTGCGCCGCGTCAATCTCAGATGTGCTTGCGTGGCCCGATGCCCTTACTGGCGTCTCCGAAACCGGTGACTGTCCCGCATTTCCCCCTTCTCTCCCAGCCGACGCAACTCCAGCCAGAACTGTTTGTCTTTCAGCGGCGCCAGGCCATTGACCGGCAGAGAATTCCGGGGACATAATAAACAATTCTACTCCTGTCACGCGAGTTCAACAGTGAAGTGCAACACTTGGGAGGCAGGAGAGCTGAAAGGAGCTATCCTGAGTGGCTATGCACGGATGCTATCGATACGTGTCGCGCGACGAGCGCGGCAAAATCATGTTCATGTTCCGATGGGGCAAGAACTGCTCGGAGATTGCAGCACTGCTGGGTCGGCACCGAAGTACGATCTTGCGGGAGATGCGGCGGAACGTCTCGCAGTACGACAGCTGCTATGCGGATGAGAGCGCGCAGATTTGGGCCGACCGTCGACGAGAGCGAGTCAGCAATCGTGGCCGGCTGCGGGATGCGGATATCCGGATCTACGTGAGAGATAAACTCAGGGCCGGCTGGTCACCGGAACTCATCGGCGGCCGCATTCAACTCGATCTGCCCAGCTCCAAGGTCAGCCATGAAACCATCTATCAGTACGTCTATCATCTCGAACTGCCGGAACGTCATGAGTATATCGGCTATCTGGCTCGCAGCCACCGGCGACGGCGTCATCGTGGCACCGGCAAAGGTCAGCGTAAGAGTCGGATTCCCAACCGGATATCCATCGACCAACGGCCAGAGACCGTTGGTGCAAGAAAGCAGATGGGACACTGGGAAGGTGACAGCCTGGTGTCGAGTCGAAACACCACCGTACTCTACTCGCTGGTCGAGCGCCGGACGCGCCTCGTCAAACTGGTGCGGGTCCGTGGCCGCGATGGCAAACGGACGGCGGCGGCGATCATCAGACGGCTCCGACCACTACCGGCGAGAGCCCGCCGGACGTTGACGATGGACAACGGCTTTGAACACCGCTGCCACGAACGGATAACGGCGGCCATTCACACCCGTTGTTACTTCTGCGACCCCTACGCGGCCTGGCAGCGTGGAACCAACGAGAACCGGAACGAGCTCATTCGTCGCTACTTTCCAAAGGGAACTGACTTCGCTAGACTGAGTCAGACCGAGATCGAGCGGGTCGAATCGGCCATCAACAACCGCCCGATGAAGTGTCTCGGCTACAGAACACCGCTAGAAGCTGCCGCCCGCTTTGTTGCACTTCGCGCTTGAATGCGCTTCAAGGCCGGGGTGAATCCGACATCCATCGGCAGTAGGATATGGCCGCATTCCATCGAAGTCAAGCCGAAGGCCGCAGCCGTTGTCCGGTTCGGCGGGCGGCGGAAAGGTCTAGCCCACCCTGATGTCCTCCGGGATGTCCGGGGAGTTGTCCCTCCAGTTGTCCTCAGGGGTAATCGGACAGTAGTCCGCCGATATGTCCGGGGAGTTGCGGGTAGAGTAGCCCGCCGGGGTCTCCGCCCGGTAGCCTGCACGGTAGCGGGTGGAGTAGCCCGTACAGTTCTTCTCCCTGTTCCCCGGCGAGTTGCTCACCGGTAAGTCCGCGGATATGCCCCGGGATTAGACCTGCCGGTAGCTGGGGGGACTGAACCCGGAATAGGAGAGAGATATGTAAGGGCGGACTACCCCCCTACGACCCCTGGAAGGGAAAAGCATCACTTACGCAACGTCGTTTTGACCAAAATCGCCGAAAACCCGCAACTACTATATGACGACAATATGCAGAGCCGAGCAAAGGAGGCAGATTGAAGCAGCGCGCACGCGACCCGCCGGGTTACATTGCAGGGAGTGGCAGGTGACATGTCTGGTGGGTTGGCTGGAGGCCATACTACGGGTCTGTGGGATAGAGTGAGTATTGGTTTGTCGCGATAAGCTACAGTGAACAAGTGATTTGAGTGCTGTTGGGTCAGACCGACACCCCCACCTGGGGGATTGCCTCCGAGGTAGTTTGCCGAGCTGCGTGCGCCGCTGTTCCGGCGACTGCCGGCGATGCGGTTCTCTGGGTCGTCTTCCGCGCTGCAGGGTCTGCAGTTCTGTCCGCTGTCCGGCTCGCAGCCCGGCCGGTTGCTTCGACGGTTGTTCGCCTGGCTCCTCTGGCGACTGTTCTACGGGTTCCTCTGTACGCTGCCGTCCGAATAGCAGTCAGCGTTGTACGCCTCGCAGTTCTGGAAACTGTATTCCCGGTTGTTCGGCGAACAGCGGTTCGGCTTGTCCTCCGTAGGGCGGCCCGTGCACCAGGCATCCGCACCGACGTCTTCAACATCGAGGTGGCCGACTAGCGCGGTCCACGGAGGGGATACGTCGGCGGAGCGACGCGAGGACCGCATCGCGGAGCTGTTCCTGATGCCCGCGAGACCCTGCACGCGCGTCACCACGAAGCATGCCGAGTCAGCGTTGACTTGGGCGCTTTTATCGGCTAGAAAGTGTGAGTGCAGTTTCGCAGGCGGCGCGCGCCGATGAGGCGATGGTCTTGTTCTGCCGCTGCCTTTGCTCTTCTGGCCGTTGCCGGCTGCGCGGCCCTGTACACCGGGTCCCCGCGCTACGCGCGCGGCAGGGCGCGGCCCGCGTCGGGCACGAGCCGGCCGGGCCAGAGAGCCGCCGACGACAGCCGGAGAGGGAGCCTGCCCTGGCCGGCACCGGGCCAGGTAGTGACGCGATTCGGCACGGTTGTCGACCCGAAGTACGGGACGACCACAAAGAGCAGTGGTATAGACATCATCACTCGCAGCGGGAGTCAGGTAGTCGCGGTTGACTCCGGTGTCGTGAGCTTTGCCGACATCTTCATGGGCTACGGCCGAATGGTCATCATCGACCACGGCGGGCGGATTCACAGCATCTACTCGAAGCTTGGTGATGTGAAGGTGAAGGTCGGTGCCGCCGTGGCCCGGGGTTCGACTATCGCCCTGTCCGGAGACACGCTCCACTTCGAGTTCCGGGTCGGAGGCAAGTCGGTAGATCCGCTGGACTGGCTAGTTCCCCGCTGAGCGGGAACAACCGCAGATGGCGCAGATGGACCGGAACCGGAGACCTAATCCGCAGATTGCGCAGATTACGCAGATTCTCGATGTGTCATCCCGAACCCGGGGAGGGGTTTCGACCGGAGCGGATTAACCGCAGATGACGCAGATGCGGCGGAGACGGCTCCGGAGAGCGTCTCCACAGCTTGCAGGGGAGATTGACATTGGCTCCAAGGGAGTTAGATTGACTTTCGCAAAAGGAGTATGACTATGCAGAAGAAGGTCGTAGCAGTGTTGCCGGTATTCGTTTGTCTGGTATTCGCCGCAGCGCCCGCGGTTGTCGGCATCGACTCGCTGAGCATGAGCGCCATCAAGCTCGGGATGGAGGCCCAGGGCATGAGGGTTGAGGAGTTGGGCTTCTTCAAACAATGGGCGGTGGATAGCTTCTTTCGGCTCAAGGTCGTGGACCGGCTGCTCGACCGCCCGCTCGATGTCGTTGCCTACACCGAGTCGACCGCGTCGCGCACGGTTCGGCTCGAGTCGCTGCCGGCCGGGAAGATGCTCGACCACTGGCGCCTGCTGGACTGCGGCATAAGGCCAGGTGATTCCGCCGGACTATGGCGCGAGGTGGTGGCCGAGTCGAGGAAGAAGCTGGCCGGCACCGAAGCGCTGGGGCCGCTCGAACGTCCTATCAACCTACTGCTCGGCAGCTATCGCGTAGGGGACAGGTACCTGAAGCAGTCCGTCGCTGGTCTCTCTCCGTTTGAGCTGGACGGCCTGCTGGGCGAGGCCCCGGATTTCTGGAAGGACGAGGACGATTCGCTCGAGAAGTCGTTTACCGGCAAGCTGCACCGGGAGTTCGGCAGGGAGTACGACACCAGCCGCGAGTTCAGGCTTGAGACCCTGTGCGTGTACGTGCGCAAGCTGGACCGGCACGCGCTGGCGATGTCCGGGATGGCCGTGACCATGGCCGCGGCCGAAGCCCGCAGGCTGCTCGCGGCCGGGCCGCTGCCGTTTCCGCACGAGACCGAGGCACGGACCGCGCCGGGCGTTGACGGCGGCGTGATGCTGGACCTTGAGACCGAGTTCGGCCGGGTAATCGTCGGCGGGGCCGGGGACAACGTCTATCACGACGACTGCTGCATTGTGATTGACATCGGCGGCAACGACCGCTACATGAACCGGGCCGGCGGCGCGGTGGGGTTCCTTTCCGGGATGGGGGACGGGGGACG
>DDXO01000077.1 GCA_002347155.1 Caldifarciminota bacterium UBA2258 | reverse complement strand
TCCCCGAGCGCTTCATCTCCAGAAGAATTTCCCAGAACTCCTGGCGGGAAACGGGGTCCACCCCGTTGGTCGGTTCATCGAGGACGAGGATCCGGGGCTCATGCACCAGCACGCAGGCGAGCCCCAGTTTCTGCTTCATCCCGCCGGAAAGTTTTCCCGCCGGCCGGTCGGCAAAGGGAAGGAGATTGGAAAAGCCGAGGTAGAGGGCCTTCCGCGCGTTTCGCTCCGTGCCGCGGATCCCGAAGATGTTCAGGAAGAAATCGATGTTTTCCTCGACCGTCAGATCCTGGTAGAGGCCGAAACGCTGGGGCATGTAACCGATCCGATCCTTGACGGCCGCCCGGTCTGAAACGACGTCCAGCCCGTCGATCGTGATCCGGCCTTCTGCAGGCTTGAGCATGGTTGCCGCCGTCCGCAGCAGCGTGGATTTCCCCGCTCCGTCCGACCCGACGAGGCCGAAGATCGCCCCCCGATCCACGGTCAGCGAGACGTTGCGAACCGCCTCGTTCTCACCGAAACGGCAGGAAACCCGCTCGACCCGGACGAACGGATCCGTTGCTTTTCCCCCTTCCGTTCCCGTCGTTCCGGAAACATCGGGCTCAGCGTAACCATGCATCGGCCGGCATCCCTGACTTGAGTTCCATGGCGGGGTTGGGGATGGAGATCTTGACGAGGTAAACGAGCTTGACCCGCTCCTTCTTCGTCTGGATAATCTTGGGTGTGAATTCCCCCTCCGGGGAAATGAACGTGACCGTGCCGGAAAACAATTTTCCCGGGAAGGTGTCCACGCGGACGTCCGCCTTTTGGCCCGGCTTGACCCTGCCGATCTCCGTCTCTTCCACGAAAATTTTCAGATCGACCGTATCCAGTTGGGAAAGGGTCAGAACCTCCCTCCCCGGCGTCACCACCTCGCCGGGCTCGATGTTTCGGCTGGTGATGACGCCGGCCGACGGCGCCTTCAACCGGGTGTACTGAAGCTGGATCGACGCCTGATCGACGGCGGCGCGGGCCGCTGCCGTCGCCGCGCGGGCCGCATCGATGTCCTTGCGCGCGGCATCAATCCGCATCAGGTTGCTTCGGGCCTGCCGGAGAACGGCCTTGCCCTCCTCCAGCCTTGCNNTCCCACTCCTTTTCGGAGACGGTTCCCTTTTGGAAGAGATTCTCGTAACGGGCCAGATTCCTTTTGGCATCCTGCAGAACGGCAGACGCGCCCTGCATGGCCTGTTTCGCGCGCTCGATCTCCTGCGTCCGGGTCCCGGCCCTGATTTCGTCCAGATGGGAGGCCAGCGTGCGCACGCCCGCCTCGGCCCTGGCGACTTCCGCGGGGAGGGTTCTTTCGAGAACCGCATGCATCGCTTCCGCCTGTTCGCTGCCTCTGAGCGATCGTTCGTGGTTGGCCTTGGCCTGTTCGAGGCGGGAGTGGAGCTCCGCCGGGTCCGTCTCGGCCAGAAGCTGATCCTTCGAGACGGTTTGCCCCTCCTGCGCATGAACCTTGAGAATGCGTCCGCCGGTCTGAAACGACAGTCGGGACTGGACGGCTTCGATCGTTCCGGAGTAGGAAAGCTCTCCCGACCCGGCCTTCTGCTGGCCGCGATACACATAGAAGGCCGTTCCGACTACAAGCGCCAAAAAGATGATGAGGGCAATGCGTTTCTTCAAGGGGTGCCTCCCTCAATAAATTTCATCATTTCTTACCATCTTTCATAGGAAAAAAAAATCATTTTGACGAACCGCCGCGCGTGGGTTCGGAGATTGAGCGATCCGGCTCGCTGGAGGAGCCTCGTGGAACGGTTTGATCCCCGGACAATGGCACTGGACCATTTCAGGCGAACCTGCTAAAGGTGACCCGGAGAATCGGGAAGATGGTGGTCCGGCGCAACCGTGTTCCCCGGATTCGCGTGAGGCTCCGGGAAGCCATGGCCCGGAAGAGGGCCGACATTGTCGGGAGAGCCCAAAATGAAGTTCAGCCCTTCCATGATGAGTTATTTTTTCCAGCGGGAAAGCACCAAGCGAAACATCCGCCAACTTCTGAAGTTTGTGTTGGTGCTGATGTTCCTGGTGATCGTTTTCAGCGTGGCCTTTCATTTTCTCATGGCGCTGGAGGGGAAGAACCATTCGTGGATCACCGGATTTTACTGGACGCTCACGGTGATGTCGACGCTCGGCTTCGGGGACATCACGTTTAACACGGATCTGGGAAGGGCTTTTTCCATCGTGGTGCTTCTGTCCGGGATGGTCTTCCTGCTGACCTTGCTTCCTTTCACCTTCATCAAGTTCTTCTATGCTCCGTGGATCGAGGCCGAGTCCAGGAAGCGGACGCCGCAGGAGCTGCCGCCGGAGACCCGGGGTCATGTGATCATTACGAACCACGATACGGTCACAATGGCCCTGATTGAGAAGCTGACGGCCCACAAAGTCGACTATGTCGTCATTGTGGAGGATTTCAAGCGCGCTCTGGAGCTGTACGATACGGGCGTCCGGGTGGCGGTGGGCAATGTGGACGATCCGGAAACCTACAGGAGGCTGCGCGCCGACCGGGCGGCCTTGGTCGTCGCCACCAACCGCGACGAAATCAACACGAATATCACCTTCACCGTTCGGGAGCTGAGCGAGAAGGTTCCCATTATCACCACCGCCGATTCGCCCTATTCGTTGGACATCCTCCAGATGGCTGGCAGCACGAAGGTGCTGCAGATCTATGATATGCTGGGACGCTCCCTGGCCGCATGGACGGTGGGCGGAGATTGCAAAGCGAACGTCATCGGCCGCTTTGACGACCTGATCATCGCCGAATTTCCGGTGGTTGGCACCCCGCTGGTGGGAAAGACGCTGGTCGAGAGCAAGCTGCGCGAGAAGTTCGGAGTGAATGTCGTGGGCATCTGGGAGAGGGGACGCTTCGAAGTTCCCCGGGCCGATAGCCGGATCGAGCGTACCAGCGTTCTGCTGCTGGCCGGCACCGAGAAAAGTCTGGCGGCCTATGAAGAAGTGTATGCCTTTTACCACATCTGCAATCTGACGGTGGATCCGGTGCTCATCGTTGGAAGCGGCCGGGTAGGGGACACGATTGCCCGAAGGTTCAAGGAGCGGGAAAGTCCCTATCTGGTCATTGAAAAAAATCCGAAGAGGCTGGAGGATGAAAAGCATTATGTGGTCGGGGATGCCGCCGACATCCAGACATTGCAGAGGGCCTGGATCGAAAAAGCCCCGGCCGCCCTGATTACCACCCACGATGATGCCACGAACATTTATCTGACAAAGTACCTTCGGAGCCTGAGGCCGGACATGCAGATCCTCAGCCGCGCCAACCTGGACCGGAACGTCTCCACGCTTCACCGCGCCGGAGCCGACTTTGTAATGTCCTATGCGTCGCTGGGCGCGAACGCCATCTTCAACTTCTTGAAAAACGAGGACACGTGGATGCTTGCCGAAGGGCTCAACATCTTCCACCTGAAGGCGCCGGAAACGCTTGCCGGCAAAAACCTGGCCGACTCGCGGATCAGGGAGATCACGGATTGTTCCGTCGTGGCCATCAAGGAGGAAAACCTCCTGTTCATCAACCCCGATCCGCAGAGGCCGATCAAGCCGAATGCGGTGCTGGTGCTGATCGGCAACAATGAAGGGGAACGAAAGTTTCTCAAGGTCTTTGCATCCTGAATCCCTGAGACACGACATTCATTTCCTTTTTGGTACTGTGCCCCCGGGGGTTGTGTTCTTGCCCTTGAGTTCGATCTTTTTCAGCCGGTACTGGACATAGGCATCGCGGATCGCGATATAAGGGTCGATGGCGGCCCCTTGAAGCGCCTCATAGTCGCCGATGCGCAGCGAGGTGGCGTTCACCAGATCACAAACCCTGGCCCCTGCACTCAGATACCAGGGGTCCACGTAAAAGAATGGGCGCAGGAACGAATCTCCAACCAGCCCCAACGTGTCGCGCGGACTGGAGGAACCAAAGATCGGCCAGTTGATATAGAATCCCTGACCGATTCCGTAGGAGCCCAGGGTCTGGCCGAGATCCTCATCCTGCTCGTCAAAGGCGATTTCCTTGTTGGATGCGAGGTCCAGAAAACCGGCGAACCCGAAAAGGGTGTTGACCAGGAAGCGGCCTAGCTCCTTTTCCGCCCCCGCGAAATTCAGCTGAAGCGCGCAATTGACGAAACGGACCGGGAACCCGAGGTTTTTGAAAAAGTTGTCCACGCCGATTCTCGCGGGTTCGGGAACCGCCTGGCTGTATCCCTGTGCCACCGGTTTGAGAACCCAGAAATAGAGCTTGTCGTTGAAGTGGTACATGGTTCGGTTGAAGGGCTCCAGCGGATCGGCGATGGAGGCCTTTTTCTCTTCTTGCACATCTTCGAAATCTTCGAAATCGGTGATATCCCCGAATTCGTCGGACGGTTGGGTTTCCGTTGCCATGGACGTTTTCGGGGAAGTCGAAGCCGGCGGGGACGCCGGGGCAAGGACGGTCTCCTGTTTGACGACAGGGGGTGCCGTTCCCGGCGTCGAAGTGACGGCGGGATCGGGACTGTGTGCGCATCCCGCAACAAAAGAAATCAGCAATAGAAACGGGAACCAGGGTGTTTTCATCGGACTCCCGCCCTATTGCTCCTTTACCTTCTCGCGCAAGGTTTCCAACAGGTGTTCGGGTGGGTTTTTGGAAAGGATGTCGTTGAACTGCGTGCGATAATTCAGAACCAGGCTGACGTTCTCGACGACAACGTCATAGACCTTCCAGTGGCCCTCCTTCAGAATCACCCGATAATAGATCGGGATCTCCTTCGAGGCGGTCACGATCTTCGTTTGCACCTCGGCCTGGGTCTCCGAAAGAGGGATTTCCTTGTCAAAAATAATTTTCTCGTCGGTGTAGTCAAGGATTTTGTCGACGTATGCCTTTTCAAGCACCTGCCGGAAGAGCTTGACGAACTCCTGTCGCTCGGCGGTGTTCAAACGGTTCCAGTTCCGGGACAGGGTGCGTTTCCCGAGTTCGATATCATCGAACAGGTTGTTGTAAATCAGACGGAGCTTTTCCTTTTTGACCTCCTTGGCCGATTCGGCCTTGAGTTTCGGGTCGCGCAAAACCTCGAGCCCCCTGTTGACGTTGAGCTGAACCGTGTCCAGCGGCGCGCCGGCCCAAGCGGGAGCAAACAGAAACAGCGAAATCAAGACGCACAAGACGATAAAGTTTCTTTTCACGGCGAGTCCCTCTCCATTTTAAGCAGATGCGGCTATTTTTTCTTTACGTCTCCGAAGGCATACTTGCTGACCAGCTCCGCGACGTCCAACGGCGGCTGGGTTTCGGTGATCGTTCCTCCCGGTTTCAAAATTTCACCGGCGCCTCCCGGGTCGATGCTGATATACATGTCTCCGATGAGCCCTTCGGTTTTGATTGAGGCGATGGCGTCGTCATGAATCCTGATGTCGTTCCGGATGCGAAGCTCCACCAGCGCTTTCTGTTTTTCCTGATCCATCGAGAGTTTCCCCACCCGTCCGACCTCGATGCCCGCGATATAGACCAGGCTTCCGGTTCTCAGCCCCGTGACGGTGGTGAAAGGGGCATAGAGGGGATAGCGGTTGTCTCCCCACAGTTCGACATGCCCCAGCTTCACCGTCATGTATCCGATGCAGATGAGTCCGATCACCAGAAAGATCCCGACCGTCGTTTCCATGGTGTATTTCTTCATGTTATGACCTCCTCGAGTCGCAGCGAACCCGGGCAATTTCGATTTGTCGGTTTTTGGCCTCGTTGACGACCGGGGTAATGTCGGCAACGGGCTCACCGAGGGCGATGCCGGCCAGGACGGCCAATTCGACGCACCCGTTCTCCCGGGCTTGTTCACGACCGGCGGCCCGGAGGCCGGTGACGCTCCATTCCTGAAACTCCCTGGCGAAGTTTTCCAGGATGCTTTTTGTTTCCGCCAGGTCCGAATAGGGAAGCGCGGTCACGAATTCACTCTGCTCCAGGCGGGTGGAAAACCCCCCAATGGCGCCGAAGTGCCTGTCGATATACAATCCCAGGTTCCGGATGATCTCCTGTACCGCTTCGTATTCCGAGCCTGTCCGGATCGCATCCAGCCCGACCAGCGAAAAAAGGACGATACAAAAGGTGGTGCCACGACCCTTCTGAGCCAACTGGGCGTAGTGCATCACCTTGAACTGCCGCCGGGAATAGAGACCGGTCAGCTCGACCTGCAACCCTTCCAGACTGCGGATGACCTCTTCCTTGAACGGGTGGTCGAAATCCTCCAACTCCTCGGGGGAACCCTGGAAGACAATGGATTTCTCGTAGAGGGCCAGAATCCGGTTCGAGATGAAATAGACATCCGGTATTTCATGGCTGACCATGATCGCGGTGAATCCGAACTTCCGCTGATACTGGGCGATCATCCCCAGGATCGCGTTTTTCCGGACCGGATCCTGTCCGGATGTGGGTTCATCGAACAGGACGATTCGCGGATCGGTCACCAAAGCCCGCGCCAGCGCGACCCGCTTTTGCATGCCTCCCGAGATTTCCGACGGGTATTTGTGGATCGCATCCTCCAGTTCCGTCTGTTCGATTCTGGCCATCACCCGGCGATCGATTTCATTTTTGTCCAGGCGCGTCGTTTCGCGAAGCGGAAGGGCGATGTTATCGTAGACGTTTATGGAGTCGAAGAGCGCGTTGTCCTGAAACATGTAGCTGATCCGGGAGAGACGGGAGGCTCTCTCTTTTTCGTCCATGTCGTGCAGCGGTTTCCCCTGGAAGAGAATGGTTCCCTCGTCCGGCCGGATCAAACCGATGATGTGCTTGAGGAGCACGCTTTTTCCCGAACCGCTCAGCCCGATGATGGTCGTCACCTGACCTTCGTAGATCTTCAGGTTGATTCGATCCAGGACGGTCCGGGAATCGAAGCGCTTGGTGACATCCCTGAATTCGATCAACGGTTCATCCATATCGTCCTCAGATCAGCAGCGAGGTCACAACGTAGTCGGACACCAGGATCAGAACGCAGGAGAGCACGACGGAAGAGGTCGTCGAAAACCCGACGGCCTTCGCGCCGCGGCTGTCTGAACGCATATGTGCGAAGTAGCCCTGGTAACAGGAGACCGTGGAGACAATGACGGCAAAAACGATCGCCTTGACGAAGCCGTCGGTGAGATCCTTCATATCCATGCTGGCCTGAACGCGATAGATATAGGTTCCGGCGTTTGCGCCCATCAGCAAAACTCCGGAGACATAGCCGCCGAAGATGCCGATGAGGTCGAACAGGGCAGTCAGCAGAGGGAAACTGACGACCGAAGCGGCGATTCTCGGGCTGATGAGGTAGCGGAGCGGGTTGATGCGCATGGTGTCCAGCGCGTCGATCTGTTCGGAAATCCGCATGATGCCGATCTCGGCGGCCATGGCCGAGCCTGACCGGGCCGCGATCATGATGGCCGTGAGAACCGGTCCCATTTCCCGAACCAGGCTCAGGGCCACCAAAGTGCCGAGGGCCCCCTGCGCGCCGAATTTCACGAGGGCATGGTAGGATTGAAGGCCCAGCACCATCCCGGTGAAGAACCCGACCAGAAGGACGATCATCGAGGACTTGGCGCCGATATAATAGATCTGCTGGACGATTTTCGACAGCTGTTTGGCTTTGAAAATCTGAAGGAGGGCCAAGCAGAGGAAAATGAACGATGCGCCCATCTGGTTGACCCAGCCGATGGCCGTCCTGCCGAGAGCGGCAAACGGCATGGTCAACCATCTGCCGGGTTGCTCTTCCGTTCCGTTTTCCTCCAGATCCCGGATTTTTGAATTCCGCTCCATCGAAGCCCCCACGGTATGTCGTTTTCATATCATCATTGCCGGGGGAATGCCAACATTTCAAGCCTTGGTTTATGGGGAACGGTTTATGATGTCTCCAGTGCGATCCGTAAAACCTCCATCATTTCATCCACGAAGTGAAAGGTGATCTCCTTCTTGACCTTGGCCGGCACCTCCTCCAGGTCCTTCCGGTTCCACTTCGGCAGGATGATGGTCCGGACGCCGGCCCGGTGTGCGGCCAGCACCTTCTCCTTGATTCCCCCTACGGGAAGAACCAGCCCGCGCAGCGTAATCTCGCCGGTCATTGCCAGATCCCTCTTTACCGTTTTGTTGGTCAGCAGCGAGGTGAGCGAGGTGAGCATGGTGACCCCTGCCGATGGCCCGTCCTTCGGGATCGCGCCGGAGGGGACATGGATGTGGATGTCCGTTCCCTCGAAGAAATCCTTTGCGATTCCGAGTTGTTCTGCATTTGTCCGGATGAAGCTCAGCGCCGCGGTGGCCGATTCCTTCATCACGTCGCCAAGCTGTCCCGTCAGGGTAAGCCCTCCCTTGCCCGTCATCGATGTGGACTCGACGAAGAGGATATCTCCGCCGACCGGTGTCCATGCCAACCCCCGAACGACGCCGGGCTTGGCGGTCCGGACGTCCGCCTCATCGGTCACCCGGACGGGACCGAGGATGCGGTGGAGATCGCGAACGGAGACCGTGGTCTTTTCGATATCCCCCGCGGCGATCTGGCAGGCCACGCTACGGCAGACAGAGGCGATCTCCCGTTCGAGGTTCCGAACCCCCGCCTCGCGCGTATAGCCGGTGACGATCCGGGCGATCGCGCTCCTCATGATCCGGATCTGCTCCGGTTTCAGCCCGTTTGCCTCGATCTGCCTCGGGATCAGATAGCGCCGGGCGATCCGGATCTTCTCGTCGAGGGTATAGCCGGGCAGCTCGATCACCTCCAGCCGGTCTCGAAGCGCGGGCGGAATCGTTTCCAGAATGTTGGCCGTCGTGATGAACATCACGTGCGACAGGTCGAACGCAACGTCCAGGTAATGGTCCGTGAAGCAGGCGTTCTGTTCGGGATCGAGGACCTCCAGCAATGCCGCCGAGGGATCGCCGCGGAAATCGCTCCCGACCTTGTCGATTTCGTCGAGCATGAAGACCGGGTTCATCGAGCCGGCCGTGCGCAGGCCCTGCACGATACGTCCGGGCAAGGCTCCGACATAAGTGCGGCGGTGGCCGCGGATTTCAGCCTCATCCCGGATGCCGCCCAGCGAGAACCGTATGAACTTCCTGCCCAGGGCCCGGGCAATCGAGCGGCCGAGCGAAGTCTTGCCCACTCCCGGCGGCCCGATGAAGCACAGGATCGGCCCCTTGGAGTCCTTCTTCAGCTTGCGCACCGAGAGATACTCGAGTATCCGCTGTTTCACCTTTTCAAGGTTGTAGTGGTCCTCGTTGAGTATCCTGCCGGCCTGCCTGACGTCGAGGCTGTCCTCGGTCCGCACCTTCCACGGCACCGCCAGCAGCCAGTCAAAGTAGTTGCGCGTGACCGAGTACTCGGAAGCTGCCGGCGACATCCGCGCCAGCCGGTCGAGCTCCCGGCGGGCCGCTTCCAGCGCGGCCTGGGGCATACCTGCCTCCTCGACCTTCTTCCGCAGCTCGTCGAGCTCCGCCGTTGCCTGGTCGGTCTCGCCGAGCTCCTTCTGGATTGCCTTCATCTGCTCGCGCAGGAAGTACTCGCGCTGGGACTTGTCGAGCTCGCCCTTGACCTGGTCGCGGATCTTGGCGCCCAGTTCGAGCACGCTGATTTCCTTGGCAAGCAGCGGCAGCAGTGCCTGCAGGCGTTCCTTCACGTCCAGCATCTCCAGCAGCCGCTGCTTCTCGGAAAGGTCGAAGTTGACGTAGGTTGCCGCGAAGTCTGCCAGCCGGCCCGGCGAATCGATGTTGGTGACCACGACGTTGACGTCATCCGGCAGGTACGGCGCGAGTTCTGCCAGCTTGCCGAACGTATCGGCCACGCTCCGCATCAGCGCCCGGGTCGCCACGTCCTTCTGGCCGGCGTCTTCCAGCGGTTCGACCTTTGCCCGGAGATAGGGAGACTGCGACACGTACTCCGCGACTCGCGCCCGCCTCATGCCCTGCAGCAGCAGCCGCATGGTCCCGTCCGGGAAACGGAGCATCTTGAGGATGACGGATATCGTTCCGACCTCGTACAGGTCGGCCGGCTCGGCCTCGCGCTCGAGCGACGAGTCACGCTGCGTGACCGCGCAGACGAGCTTGTCGCCGGCCAGCGCCTCATCCACGAGCTTGGCCGAACGTTCGGTCGATACGACGAGCGGCGAAACCAGGCCGGGAAAGACGACTCCGCCCTTCACGACCAGTACCGGCAGTTCGGCCGGGAACTGCCCCGGTTTCACCTGTTCATCGGTCTTGACTATCGGGCCGGGATTATCACTCAACTCTTATCACCCTCACCGTGCTCGCGTCGGCGCGTTCCAGTTCCAGACTGAGCACGCCGTCTTTGACTGTGACCTTCACGCTGTCCGGTTTGACCGCAAATGGAAGACTCACGCGTTTCTCGAATGCCCCGTAGGGTATCTGCGACTCGTAGAACGTGACGCCGCGCCGCACCTTCTCCGGCGGACGCTTGGTGCCGAGAATCTGGACCGCCCTGGTGCCGACGCGCACGTTGATTTCCGACGCCGCCACTCCCGGCAACTCGGCCATCAGATAGGCCCTGCGCTCGGTTACGAACAGGTCGACCGGCGGCTCCCACACGGCGTTGCTCTCCTGGGTTCCGAAGAAACGTTCGAACAGCTCGTCGATGTCATGGCTGATAGACACGATTGCGTCCAGACGCCTGAGCCTGCTCACAGCACTTCTTAGACGCTAGCCGCCGCCGGCATGATTCCCGGCCGCTGCCACTGACAGCGACAGGCGGCTGATTGCCAGGGCGCGACCGGTCTTTGGCTCGACATCCACCAGCACGCCGTTGATACGCACGTCGCCGGTTGCCGGATTGAGCCGCACCGGCACCATCTCGATCATCCGCCGCAGCGAAAGGTCCTTGTTCATGCCGAGAACGGAGTCGAAGGAACCGCACATGCCCACATCGGTGATGTACGCCGTGCCGCCGGCCAGTATCGCCTCGTCCGCGGTCTGGACGTGGGTATGGCTGCCGAGCACGGCCGACACGCGTCCGTCCAGAAACCAGCCCATCGCCTGCTTCTCGGCAGTGGCCTCGGCATGGATGTCCACGAGCACAACCGGCGTCTCGTTCCGGATATCATCCAGCGCCGTCAGGACCCGGCGGAACGGGCAGTCCAGTGCCTTCATGAAAACCCGCCCCTGCAGGCTCACCACGGCTACCTTGACCTCGGGACATTCCTCACTCGTCATTCGACACTCGTAGATCCCCTGCCCTCTTCCCGGCGCCTGCGGCGGGAAATTGAGCGGCCGGAGAATTCTCGGCTCAGTACCCAGGTACTCCCAGACCTCTTTCCGGTCGTAGGCATGGTCACCGGTCGTGATGCAGTCGATGCCCGCCCCCAGCATCGCGTCGGCAATGGCCGGCGTGATTCCGTACCCGCCAGCGGCGTTCTCGGCGTTGGCTATCACGAAGTCAACACCCAGTTGCTGGCGCAGGCCGGTGAGCTCCCGTTCGACCGCCTTCCGCCCCGGCTCCGCGCACACATCGCCGAGGAAGAGGACACGCAGCGCCCCGGGAAGAGGTTGAGGGATAGGCATAGGTTGAGGTTGAGATACGGAATGCCCCATGTCCTGTCTATGCCTCTACCTTTGCCTTAACCTTAACCTCGACCTTGGCCTTCCCCTGTCCTACCGTGCGTAGTCCACCGCCCGCGTCTCGCGGATGACCGTGACCTTTATCTGGCCCGGGTACTTGAGCTCGGTCTGAATCTGCGCCGCGACCTTCGCGGCCAGCTCCGCCGAGTCCCGGTCAGTCACCTTGTCCGGCTCGACCAGCACTCGGATTTCCCGGCCGGCCTGGATCGCATACGCCCGCTCAACCCCTTCCATTGACGACGCGATTGTCTCAAGCGCTTCCACGCGCTTGACGTAGGTTTCGAAGCTCTCGCGCCTGGCCCCGGGCCGCGAGCCGGAAACGCTGTCCGCGGCAGCAACCAGAAAGGCGTACGGCGAGTCGAGCGTCACCTCTTCGTGGTGCGCGGCGATCGCATTAGCCACCAGTTCATCTTCGCCGAACCGCCGCGCCAGCTCCGCGCCGATGCTCGCATGCGGACCCTCAATCGACTGGTCCGCGGCCTTACCGATGTCGTGCAGCAGGCCGGCCCGCTTCGCAAGCGCCGGGTCGAGGTCCAGCTCCTGCGCCATCAACGCGGCCAGGTATGCGACTTCCCTGGAATGGTTGAGCACGTTCTGGCCGTAGCTCGTCCGGTACTTGAGCCGGCCGAGTAGCTTGGAGAGCTCCGGGTGGAGGCCGACAATCCCGAGCTCGAGCACGACCGCCTCGCCGGTCGACTTGATGATGGCATTCATCTCGTCGCGGGTCCGGCCGACAATCTCCTCGATTCGCGCCGGGTGGATGCGGCCGTCCGCCACCAGCTTCTCCATTGCCAGCTTGGCGACCTCGCGCCGTACCGGGTCGAACCCGGAGATAATTATCGCACCGGGCGTATCGTCAATCATCACCTCGACCCCGGTCAGGGTCTCGAACGTACGGATGTTGCGCCCCTCGCGTCCGATAATCCGGCCCTTGAGTTCATCCGAAGGGAGACTGACGACCGAGACCGTGGTCTCGGCCGCGTGCGAGACAGCACACCGCTGTATCGCCCGCGTGATTATCTCCCGCGCCTCTTCCTCGGCCTGTCCCCGGGCCTCCTCCTTTATGTCCCGTACGAGCTGCGCCGCCTCCAGCCGCGCCTGGTTCTCCAGATTCCGGCAGAGCTCGCGCCGTGCCTCCTCGGAAGAGAGCCCGGCGGTCCGTTCGAGCTTCGCGTTCTCCTGGCCGATTAGCTGGTCGAGCCGCTCCATCTTGGCCCGGACGATCTTGTCCCGCGCGCCGATGTCACGGTCTTTGCGGATGAGGTCCGCCTCCTTCTGGGTAAGAACGCTGTCCCGGCGGGCAAGAAAACTCTCACGCTCGGACAGCTTCGCCTCCAGCCGCTCGAGCTCCCGCCGCGTGGTCGCGGTCTGGGTTTCAAACTTCAACCTCTCCCGCTCCCACTCGATCTTGGCCGCGGCCTCGGACTTCTCGCGCGCGCGGTCGGCCTCCTCCCGCGCCTGCTTGATGGTCCGCTCCCGCTCCTGCTCGGCGCCGTTGACGAGCTGCCGGGCCGCCCGGCGGCTGAGTACGAACCCGACCCAGAATCCTGCAACTCCCAGAACTAAGAAACCGGCAATCGCCGGGACCACAATCCTGACCCAGTACATACTTCCTCCCAGCAAAACAAAACCCCGCAGTGCCGTGTAGTGACGAGTCTATGAACCCGTCGTAAGCAGGGGCGCTTCGGGGCCGCTTCGTGCCGCTCAGTTAAGAGTGGCAGTCCCCGGTCCTATGTAGCGCCCTCATCACGGGTGTTGGCTCAAGACTCAGCCAACTATCACGGGCACAGCAGGGAGCCTTATGATACCTGGGCCGGTATAGATGCTACCGGCCACCAAGAACTAACTCCAGTTTTTCAATCAGCCCGCCGACGCGGCGCGACACCCAGCGGACGTCTTCCCGTCGCTCCAGAAGATGCTCATCGACCAGGTTCATGCAGGCCAGGACTGCGGTCCTGGTGCTCGAAGCCTGGTTGAACTGGCGGTCGATCTCCCGCATCTTCCGGTCGACAATGCCCGCAACTTCCTGGACGTGCTCGCCGTCGCTGTCGGCTCGAACATTGTAGTCACTGCCAAATACGTTAACGACAACTGATTTCATCGGCTCCCATCTGCTTTCACTCTATATCAGACGGTCAATCTTGTCAATCAGTTCATCAATCCGCCGCAGGGCCTCGGCCCGCGCCCGGGTGGTGTCTTCCAGCCTGAGTTCGAGTTCCTTCTTCTCCCGACGCAGTTGCTCAATCAGCCGGACCGCCTCCTCGACCCTGGCCTCGAGCTGCCGGAACTGCTCCACGAGCTCCGGCGCAGGCCCTGCCTCGGTCGGTGCAGGCCTTCCGGTACCCAAGACGTTAGGCTTCGATTCGGGATTCGTCATTCGTCCTGGTGTCGAGCAACCACGGATGAACACGGACTAACACGGATAGACGAGCTATCATCCGACTCTACCAGAAGCCGGCGGTCTCCGTTCTTGCCACCAATGCGTGTCCATCTGTGTTCATCTGTGGTTCCGCGAACTTCGAGCTTCATTCGTCCTTCGGACTTCGGACTTTGCCTCAGTGCCTCGTCAGTCGCAGCCCGGGCAGGAGCTGGTACCAGGTTTCCAGCAACACCCGGTGATTCTCAACGTCAGCCGCGACGACCTTCACCAGTGCGTAGTGGCCGTCAGCCGTGAAGCAACCGAAGCTGCACGGCGTGTTCAAGATATCGGTGTAGTTGAAATAGGCCGTCGGAGCGAAGGCCGGCAGCAGCACGTTTTCCCCCGGCTGCGAATCGGTGAAAGCGCTTACCCGCCAGGTGTCGGTCGGCACGACGTTGCCCGGGTCGCCCGGCCCCATGTTCGCACTGGCAAACGAATACGGCTGCTGGTTCAACCCCGCAGGCTTGAAATCGGTCAGGTAGAAGTCGACCACACCCGCGTTGCGGACATCGGTCATAGAATACGTCCTGCCCCGGCCCGTGTGCCGGTCCCAGCCGAAGCCCGAACTGCCCGAGGCATTCAGCTCGGACAGAGCCACCGTATCGGTCCAGACCGGAACCGTGCCCGCGGTCGTGCTCGCCGCGCGGGTCTCACTCCCGTACTCGGCCTCGACCCGGTACCAGCCGGTCGCGCCCTTCGGGTCGTGGACCCACAGGTTCGCGGTCGTCTCAGCCACCAGGCTGTAGATCGTCTCACCCGCCGGCCGGAAAAAGACCAGGTACTTACTCGGTGTGGCGTCAATCGGTACGCTCCAGATGACCTTCACCGTGCTGTCCGTATCCGCTTGCAGCCGCAGGTTCGAAGGTGCCTTTCCATTCCCGCCGCAGCCGGCCAGCACGAGCATGCACGCAAGACAGAACGCAGCGCGAAGAACGATACCTGGTAGTCGCACGGCACCATTCGTCATTCGCACCTCGTCATTCGTCTCAGTGCCGCATCAGCCTCAGCCCCGGCACGAGCTGGTACCAGGACTGCAGCCAGACCTGGCCGGACACCACGTTCATACTGTCAACCTGTATCAACGCGTAATGCTTCACCGTATCTCCGGCGGTATAGCATCCGACGTAACAGGGCTGGCTCGTAATCTGCGTATAGATGTAGTAGTTGGCGTTCGGCGGCGCCTGGTATGCCGGCACCGGGTTCTGCGCATCGGGCAGCGGATTCGTGAAGCCGTTGACCTTCCAGGCAGCAGCGGGCACAATCCCGACCGCGCCGGAGTCAATCGAGTCTGCCTTGTTCGGACTGACGATATTCAACGGGCTACCCACTCCGACCTGCAGGTCGGAGATGTAGAAGTCAACGTAGCGGCAGTTCGCGCTGTCGGTCATGCTGTAAACGCTCCCGATGCCTGAGTCACGCGACCAGCCGAACGCGCAACGGCTCGAGTCCGCGTTGATTTCGAACAGCGCAACCGCGCCGCCCGCAGCCGGAACCGTGGTCGGCTTCTCAGCGCCGTCGTACTTATCCTGCCCGAACACCGCGGCCACCTTGTACTGGCCGGTCGCGCTGTGCGGGTCGTGGGCAAACGACGTCGCCGTCGTCTCGCCGACGACCACGTAGCCCGTGTCCGTTCCTGACCGGAAGTAGACCATGTACTTGTCCGGCGCTCCCTCGGCCGGCGTGGTCCAGGAAACCATGACCGTGCTGTCCGAATCGCCCGGCCCGGCGCTCACTGCCACGCCGGTTGGAGGTCCACCGAGCACTCCGCAGCCCTGAACTACGGCCAGCACCGCGACGCCGGCAAGCAGGCCGAGTGCGAATCTCTTCATCTCATACTCCTTATCGGTTAGCCAATCTCAGGAGCCGTTCCGCGACATCGGGAGCAGCTCCGAACGCCTCTGTTAGGCTACTACCAAAACCGGCACTGTCAAGAAACAGGGGCGCGTCTCTCCGCGCCGTCGTCCTGTCCCGGCCCGCTCGCGGTGCTGCTACTCCGTCAGCACCACCTTCCAGACAGCTTGTGGCTTGTGGCTGGTGGCTTGCGGCTTTTCACGCACGAAGTACACGCCCGGCGCCAGCGCCCGCACGTCATTCGCACCGAGATGAAGGTCCAGCACCTTCCGCCCGCACGCATCCAACAGGCAGCTTGTGGCCGGAGGCTTGGTGCCTGCTCTCGCCGGCAGCCGAAGCACGTCTCGGACAACAGTTGGCAGCCGGTTCGCTGTTCGGACTACCACGCCCGGAGTCTCGGCGATGCCGCTGGCGGCGCGTCGGCCGAAGACCCGAACGTCGTCGATGTAGGAACCCGCGAAGACCACACTGCCGTCTGACCTGAACCTGAATCTCACCTGCACGGTGTCTCCCAGGTACTGGACGAGGTCGAGAAACACTCGGCTCCACCCGCCGACCGCCGTTATCTCCGGGTCGTCATTCACCCCGCCCATCCGGCTGGAAAGCGGACGGAAGGTTGTGCCATCATTTGAGATCTCGACCCAGACCGGGTCGTACACGATGCCGTAGTGGCCTTGTACCCGGTTCCATATCCAGAAGCTGAGATTAGCGCTCGCAAGGCCGGAGAGGTCGATCGGCGGCGATGCCAGCCAGCAATCCTCGTTGTTCGCGTACGGGCCGTCCAGGTTCGTGCCCCAGCAGTTCTGGCCCGAGCGGGTTTCTGCCGGCCCGAAGGTCGGCACGCCCAGTTCCCATTCGTCCTGACCTCCGCCGTGGGTCCAGCCGGCCGGGCCTTGCTCGAAGTCCTCGGAGAAGAGCGTCTCGACCGGGGCCGGATTGACGCTCTGATAGTCGAGCAGCGCATCCTGCATTTCCGTAATGTAGCCGGGCAGGTCCCGCGCCTGGATGCAGGCCAGGGCACTTGTCTGATGACTCAGCCCGGACTCAAAGGCGGCATACTGAGCCGGGGTCAGGCGGATGCCGGAACAGGCGGAGTATAGATTGAATACCCAGTCGGTCAGGGCAATTGCATAGTCGACCCTCTCGCTTGAGTCGCCGAGCTGGGTGACTGCGGATGCGGCGTGGGCGTAGCCCCAATCCGGGTACCACATGCCGTACGCCGTGTCCGACGTGTGCCATTCAGCATCGATGGCACAGGGGAACCAGACCGGGAACTCGTCGCTTGAGTTGCAGGCCCGGATGATCAATTCCTGCTGGGGCTGCCTCGGGTTGATCCCGAGTGAAGTCTCCATTCTCACCCAGCCATGGCCCGGGACGTAGTAGTCGATAATCCAGTGCGCGTCGTAGCGGTTCGACCCGGCGACAGGCATGTTCACCAGGGTCCTGGCCGGGACGCCGCCGGCCCGAAGCAGGGCCGCGGCGGCATGGGCATGCCCGGTACAGCTATTACCCCATTTCAGCGCATAGTCGGCGTCGAAGCTATAGGGCTCGTGCGGGAAGGTCCAGGGGATGTCGACGCAGAAATCGCAGACGCGCTGGGCGAACTTCATGAGGTTGGTTGTGGTATCCCGGAGCGAGTCCGCCGTCGACTGGACTATCGGGACCGAGACCTGGCAGCAGTCCGTGGTGTCCAGCCACTGCCGGACAGAATCCGGCAGCTCGCCCGGCGCGGGGAAGGGCACGTACGTCGGGAAGCCCGCGTAGGGGTCCTGTTTGACTAGCACCCAGGCTGTCCAGTCGAGCACGGCGCTGTCGGCATCCACCAGCCGGGCCGCGGCCAGAAGGTTGGGCGGGTCCTCGTGCACGAAACGATAGTCAGCCATCTGCGGGCAGTCCACCTGCAACAACACCGGGGCCTGCTCGCGAAATGGTATCGGCACGTGGAAATACACCTGGTAGGTGTCGGCGCTGGCATGGCCGCGCATTCTCAGAGTGCCGACGGCCTTGCGCAGATAGAGGTACTCCCGGCCTTTGGACGACGCCGGTTCGCCCGCATCGGCCGTAGCCGCAGGACCCGGTCTGCTCGCTATAGGGCCTGTCTCCAGGAGCAGGCCAATCGGCGCAGACCGCAGGTCGCAGCCGGCCGGCACCGGCGCAGTTCGGTTCCTGTTCGCACTCTCCGCGTGGGCAGCGAAGAACGTCAAAGCAGCGAGCAACAGCAATCTGGTTCTCATGAGTCCTCCCATGACTTCGCCGTCACCTCGTGGGACGGCCCTCCGTGTGCACGGTCACGTACACGCTAGTGATACACCTTCCGATTGGAAACGCAGCGCACCGCGCGAGGGAAGACCGTCTACGGCTTGCGGCTTGAAGCTTGGGGCCTAAGCCACGTTCTGATTCTAGGAACTGGCCGGCCTGCGTCAAGCAGCCGGTGGCACCTAGCCGTCGGCCGCTAGCTCTCGATCGCGCTGTCGCTGCTGCCACGCCGGTCCGCTGTCACCAAATGGGACGGTTGTCCCTGCTCTCGCCTGGCGTGCACCGGAACGTCTTGATGAAGTCCTCACGGTCGGTGAACTGCCGCTGCGCCACCGGCCGGCCTTCACTCGGCACGTGCTTTGGTCTTATCGGCATCAGTGACAGTGCCTCATGGTTGCACCACGAACTCTGTCGGTGCGCTGGTTACCCACACCAGTAATATGCCTCGCAGCAGGACGAAGTCAAGCAGGCGCGCGGGCCGCGATCAGTCGAGTTCGCCTTTGCGTTCCATGTCGGCGGACAGGGCGATGACGGCCTGCCTCATCCGGACGAATGGCTCAGGCTGGAGTTCGTGCTCGGATGCCCACAAGTCGAGCTTCGCCAGCGCTTTGCCGCGCCAGACCGGCCGTCCAACTCACTCGCCCAGGTCGCGGCGATAGCACCAGAGCGTGCCGTGGTGACGATACCCGGCCCGTTCCATGTGCGCGGCAAGGGGTTTGTTGTCTGCGTCGATTTCAGCGGTCACCTTCTTCCACCCGGCAGCCTGCAGCATGGCCGTGCCCTTGAGCAGCAGGTCAAGCCCGTAGCCGCTGCCGCGCAGTTCAGGCAAGACGCCGATGTAGTTGATGCAGCCTTCCCTGTCATCCAGCCGCTGCGGGACCACGAGCCCGCACAGCCTGCCGTCGGGCAGGTAGGCGAGCAGCCACCGGTCGGAACTGAATCCAAGGTCCTTGAGCGTGTTCACGTAGTCCCGGGCCGCCCTGGTCGGGCCCAATTCGGCCACTTCCCTCAGTAGTTCGCGGTCCAGGGTTCCAGCGGTCACTCTCTCGACCGCGGTCACGTACTCGTCCTCGCCGGTTTTGGCCAGGGCGCGGAATGTGAGCCGGTCCGGCACCTCGACCGGGCTGCCCTGGTCTTTCCAGACGAACCGCTGCTTGTCCTGCGTGAGCCGGAACCCGGCTGCCTCGACCACGCGGCGCTGAAGCTCGGGAGGCTTCTGGTAGATGTCGTAGATGGGATACTCGACACTGCTCGCACCTTTGGTTTTCATCTGCGCGAGTGCCTGCCTGAGCAGGTCCGTACCGACCGTGAGCCAATCCGTCTCCCAGTTGAGGTGCAGGCCGAACATGATCTGACTGCGCGGCGAGGACTCCAAGTTGTAGAAGAAGACTCGGCCGACCGGCTTGTCTTCCTGTTCGGCTACGAAGCACCAGTCGGGCGCACTCTGGCCGCCTTCGCCATGCCACCAGCCTTTGATGATCTCGGTCAGCCAGTCGTCGTCGCTCAGGCCGACGTACCAGTCGAGCTCATCGGGCATGATGGTCCGAACGGTCATGTCTAAGAGCAGGCCGGAATCGAGGAAACAGAGACACTCCCCCAGTTTCCGACCGGAATCGCGTCAAAGGCATGTTCCATGTTCCCACGAAGCGTGGTGAAGAAGAGGCCGGGGAAAGTGCGAATGCCGCGCTGTCCGACAGGGGCCGATCAGAAACTCGGCGAGGAGCTGTTCTTCCTTGTAGTCGCCGGACTGGAAGACCTTATGACCGAGGCTGAAACAGTCTATGAGGCGGAGAAGTGCATCGGGGAGCGTACCCACAGGCGTGAGGATAGCGGGAGCATGTGAGGAGTCAAGTCAAAGGTCAGAAGGCAAAAGCCAAAAGGCAAAACCGCAGACCGGAGCGGAGGTCCGCTGCAGGTAGGTGAGCAGAGTCAAGCCAGCGCGCGGGCCGGCGTCGGAGGGGAGTTTAGTCTTTGGATACAGGCCCGCGAGGCCAAAGACCCGCCTAACTACTTGAACAAACAAGCGCTAGGTCGCGTCTCTGAAAGTCCCCTCCCTCGCCCGGGGGACTACCCATCGAACTGTCTGCGATGTCGTCCGGAGCGTCGTCTGGACCGTCGTCGGGAAGGCAATCTCGGACATCGTCTGTGGGGCAGTCTCGTACATCGTACGGACTGCTGTATCGTACATCGTTCCGTGGGCTATCCGGTCAGGAGAGCGGCGGGTTGCGGCCTCCGTTGCTCCTACCGTTGCTGTCTGAGTCGCGGTCCTCGTTGCTCTTCCCTTTGCTCTGACCGTCGCTCTCCAAACTGCTCGTGGAGTAGCTTCCCGAGTTGCTCGCCGACTTGCTCTGTCCATTGCAGTCCGGGGTGCCGAGTCAACGAAGTGCCCGACCAAGCGTACTGAGGCGACACACAACCACTCGAGCTCTGCCAGACTATTCGGCTCGCACCGGCTCGGGCCGGTTTCTCTTCCCGCGGACTGAACACCGCCCGCGTACTCGATCTGACCTCCGACTCGCCCGCTGTTGCGATGGACGCGGCGTGCGGGTATGCTCTAGCCCGTGCCTGAGACACCGGACGCGCCTCAGCATCAATCCGGACCTTTGCCGCCTTTCTACGGGCGGCCGGTTCCCCCCAAGCCCAAAGAACCGCCCCGCTACGGTCGCTGGGTCGCGGTCGGCGTGACCCTGAGCTTCATCGCCTGCCTGGTCCTGCTGGCCTTGCTCGTTCCCCGCGCGCACCGGGCACGCGAGAACAAACAGAGGGCACAAGCCCAGGCGCAAGCCCGGGCAACGCTGATGGACTACGATACTTCGGCCTTCGCGGTGAAGCCGAACGAGGTTATGACGGGCCTGCTTTCACGCGCCGGGTTCTCGACTCAGGACATCGGCCGCGTCGTTCCGGCCCTTCGTGATGCGGGCTTCAACTTCCGGGCAATGCGGCCCGGCGACAGCCTGTTCGTGCTCAAAGAAAGGGATCAAGGGACCGAGGGATCGAGGGATCAAGTGGCCGGCGGAGGGCGGACGCTACGGCTCTTGTACGCGCAGAGCGTGACGAGCGTGTATCGAGTCGACGTTGATTCAGGAGAGGCGCGCGTCTCGATGCTCTACAAGTACGTCACCATGACCACGGCATTTGTCAAAGGAGCCATCACCGGCTCGCTCTACGAAACGATGATGGCGCTGGGTGAGATGCCCCAGCTCATCATGGACTACACCGACATCTTCGGCTGGGAAATCGACTTCTTCTCCGAGGTCCAGCCGAACGACAGCTTCGCCATTCTGTTCGAGCGGAAGTACTGCGACTCAGTCTGCGTCGGCTACGGTGTGATTCTGGCTGCAACGTACCGGGGCCAGGTCGGGTCATTCACGGGATACCGGTTCACCGACCCCGAAGGCTTGACCGACTACTACAACGCCGAAGGCCAGAACCTGCGCAAGACTTTCCAGAAGTCGCCGCTCCGCTTCTCGCGCGTCTCCTCGTTCTTCGGCCGCCGCTTCCATCCGATTCTACGCCGCGTCCGCCAGCACGCAGGCGTCGACTACGTGGCCCCCCGCGGCACGCCGGTCGAGGCCGTAGCGGATGGACGCGTTATGTCAGCGGGTTGGTCAGGCGGCTACGGACGTCTGGTCGTGGTCGGGCACGCCGAAGGCTACCAGACCCGCTACGGCCACCTGTCCGGGTTCGCGAAGGGAATCAGGTCAGGCGCTTCCGTCCGCCAGGGACAGGTGGTCGGCTACGTCGGCTCGACCGGCCTCTCAACCGGCCCGCACCTGCACTACGAGGTGCGGAAGTTCGGCGCAGCCGTGAACCCGCTCAGGCTGAACCCGCCGCGCCGCAGCCCGGTGAGGCAGGCGTTCCTGCCGCAGTTCGGGCGGACGCGGGATTCGCTGGCTCGAGTCATGACGGGCCTCCAGCGTGAGCAGCCGCAACCACCGCGCCCAGCACGCTAGCCGCCCCGCCTTTCAGTAGTTCGCGGGCTGCTTGGTCCAGCGTGTGTCCCGTCGTCATCACGTCGTCAACGAGCAGGACCCTCTGACCGGCAACCCGAGCATCCGTTCGGAGCCGGAATGCATCCTGAACGTTCCTGAGCCGGTCTTCCGGCGCTGCCTTCAGGGCCTGAGTGGACGTGTACCGCGTGCGCACGAGGAGCTCGACCAGCGGCATGCCGGTCGTCATTGATACGGCTGCGGCCAGGAGCAGTGACTGGTTGAAGCCGCGCTCTCGCAGCCGGGCCGGGTGAAGCGGAACCGGGCAGACCGCATCTGCGGCCAGTAGCACCTCGTCCTGCTGCACCAGTGCAGCGAGCGCCCGGCCGAGCAACTCACCTACCTTTGTTTTGCCCGAGTACTTGAACGCGTGGATCAGCTTGTCGAAGGGCGGCGCGTATGTCCCCACCGCCCGCACGCGGCTCAGGTGGAAAGGCGTGCGGCATTGGCCACAGGTCTCTGCGGTCCGCGTGCAGGGCCGGCCGCACCTGGGGCAGACAGCGAGCTCATGCGTGAAGAGCGCGAGCCGGCAGCCCTCGCAAACGAGCCCCTCCTCGACCTCGGTGTCGCAGCCGTAGCAGACCGGCGGGTAGACGAAATCGGCGAGGGACTTAACGAGGAAGCGGACGCTGCTGGGGAAGCCCAAGCTCAAGCAAGGAAGCTCAAGCCCAAACTCACCGACGCGTGCCGCTGCTTGTGCTTGCGTCCTTGCCTGGCCAGCGGAGGAACAGGATGAGCAGAGCGACTCCGACCGCAGCCAGCGCCAGCGACACGATCTGGTTGCCCCAGAAGTTAGCGCTGTTCTCGTAGTAGCGGACGAAGTCAATCCCGAACCGGAAGAACGAGTAGAGGACAAGCATGATTGCGGAGAGCACGCCCGGCTTCAGATGTCGCCTTTCGAGCCACAGCGCGAACAGGAAGAGCAGGAAACCGGCAGCCGATGAGTAGAGCTGGGTCGGGTGAATCGTTTGGCCGAGAAACGTCGCGCCCGCCGGCGAATGAGAAGGAAAGACCATGCCGCAAGCGCCGCTCGTCGGCACGCCGAAGCAGCAGCCGTTGAGGAAACAGCCGATGCGCGTGAACCCCTCGCCGAGCATGATGGCCGGGGTCACCGCGTCCATCAGCTTCCGCACCGGCAGCTTGTTGAGCCGGACGAACAACACGCCCGCGATGATGCCGCCGATGAATCCGCCGTAGAACATCAGGCCCGCAAGCCCGCCCCGCCAGAAGGCGATGATGCCGACAAGGTCGTTGCTGAACTCCTGCCAGTGGAACGCGACGTAGAAGAGCCTTGAGCCGACCACGACCGCGAGCAGCACCCAGAGCGCCAGGTCGGTCACCTTCTTCGGGTCGACCCCGAACTTCTTCGCCCGATGTTCGACCACGGCTATACCCAACACGAACGAGATGAAGAGCATAACCCCGTACGAGTAGATGTGCAGGTTGCCGATTCTGAGAACGGTTGGAAACATGCGAACTATCCTAGGCAGAAGGCCTTGTTAGTCAAGGAAGTACCCGGCCACGGAGTTCAGAACAGAACTAACCACGAAGACACAAAGGCACAAAGATGGTGCACGCAAAGTCGCCGGGGCGACTTCAGTGACAATGGCCGGAATCTTCTTGGTGTCTTTGTGCCCTGGTGGTGAATCCGATTACGGCCTAGAACCGGAACGAGCCGAACGGAGCCGGCGTGAACGTCAGGACCATGACGAGCAGCGCGGCCGCGACCAGGCGCCAGTCCAGCTTATTGAGCGGAGTCAGGTCATCAAGCGGCGGCGGGTGCCTGAGACCGAGCACGACCACCAGAACCGCCCAGAACGGCCAGCCCAGCCAGAAGAAGCCGAGCAGCGCAAGTGCCCCGATGACAATCCAGGAGAGCTTCTGCCACCGCCTGCCGAACACCGCATAGGCTATGTGGCCGCCGTCAAGCTGGCCTATCGGCAGCAGGTTGAGCGCGGTCACGAACAGCCCGAGCCAGCCTGCGAACGCTGCCGGGTGCAGCATCAGGTCCATGCCCGGTCCGAGCCTGGGGTGCGTCAGCTCGGACATCAGCCAGAAGATGAGCGGCGAGCCAAGCTGGATGCCCTGCGACGAGTCCACCGCAACCGGCTTGGACAAGAGCAGACCGATGAAGCTGACCGGAATGGCGACGAGGAACCCGACCAGAGGGCCTGACACCCCGACCCGTACGAGCGCGCTCTTGCTCGGGACCGGCGAGTCGATCCGGATGAAAGCGCCCATCGTGCCGGTCATCGGGTGCGGTACCGGCAGAAAATAGGGCAGCGTCGCATCGACGCCCAGGCGCCGGGCCGTCAGGAAGTGCGCCAGCTCGTGGCTGCCCAGCACGAGGATGATGCTCAGGGAGAACGGCCAGCCAAGCAGAAACAGGTCGAGCGGATGCCTGAACGGATTCCCGCCGCGGTTGATGGAGCCGACCAGCAGGGTCGTGCCGATGGTCAGCACGAGCAGGAGCGCGTTCACCCACAACCTTCGCTTGCGCTTAGGCGGAGGGTAGCCATAGGTGACTGCGTGGCCTTCGGGTGTCCGCTCGAAGTAGGCAATGCTGCCCGCCTGCCTGAACACCTCCTTCAGCGCGGCGAGATTCTCGGGTACGGGGTCGTGGATGCGTCCGGTTATGCGATTGCCTCTAATGCCCGCAATCTGCATGTACCGGCTGAGTTGGTCTGGCGTGAATCCCCGGCCTTCGGCTACCGCGCCTGTGTCATCTGGCATGGCTATTAGACGACCCGCTCAGCCGAAAAGACTCAGCCACTTGATTCCTCGGTCCCTCTATCCCTTATCCCGTTTCTCTTCTAGCAGATTCTCGGCAACTGCTCGCCTTCGAGCATTATCAGCGGCCGGAGCGAACCCAGCCGGGTCTTGAGCCAGACGCCAGCACGTCCCTTCACGACCTCGCCGATGCTCGCGGCCCGCTTTCCCAGCAGATGCCTGCGCATCTTCGCAAGCAGCCTGTCCTCTGCCTTCCTGTCGGCAACCACGACCACCTTACCTTCATTCGCCATGTACAGCGGGCTCAAGCCCAGCAGCTCGGCAACACCGTGCACGTGGCTCGAAATCGGCAGGGCCGCCTCGTCAATGACAAACCCGAGCCCGGTTGCCTCGGCAAACTCATTCAGGGTCGTGGCCAGCCCGCCCCGTGTCGGGTCGCGCATTATTCTGATGCCGGGCTTTGCCAGCAGCGGCAGAATCAGCCCATCGAGCGCAGCACAGTCGCTCTCGGCCTTGCCTCTGAAACGATAGGCTCCACGCGCGACCGCGATTGCCGCCTCGTGCTCGCCAATCGGCCCGTTGATTAGAATCCTGTCACCCGGCTTCACCTGTTCCGGCCCGAGCTGCGCGCGCGGCAGCAGTTCACCAATCCCGGTCGTGTTGACGTAGAGCTCCTCCTCCTCTCCCCGCTCAATCACCTTGGTGTCGCCGGTCACGACCTGGACTCCGGCCTTTCGGCACGCCGCCGCAATCGAGCGGCAGATGGATTCGAGCTTCTTGACCTCGAGTCCCTCGCGGAGTACGAACGCCAGCGATATGAAACGGGGCTGCGCGCCCATAACTGCCAGGTCATTGACCGTGCCGCAGACCGCAAGCTTGCCGATGTCCCCGCCCGGAAAGAAGAGCGGCTGCACCACGTACGAATCAGTCGTCATCACCATCGCTCTGGGGACACATCCGCGACGCGCTTGTCGCGTCGCTCCTGGGACGTGTCCCCTCTGCGGGACTGTCTCCATTTTCGGGACGAATCCGGGCAGAACCGCGGCATCTGCCAGCTTCCTCAGCGCCGGGCTGCCAAGGTGCTTCACAAACACGTTCTTTATCAGCCGGTGCATCTTCCTGCCGCCGGCTCCGTGTCCCATCACTATACGCGGGTCCACGATATCGCCGAAAATCCCCGGAGGATTCCATTCCGGTGTCTGCGACTTTGTCATTTCCACTTTGGACTTTGTCATTGCGTTCCTACGCGCTCTCGCGAGCCCCGTTCCGACATTCGTCATTCGCATTTCGTCATTCGGAATTGGCGTCCTACGCCCTCTCATACTTGTAGTACGCCGCGCACGCGCGACGGGACATGACCGAAATCGCGGGGACTGCACCGGATTGCGCCGCGTTCCTGCGCGGCGGGGACTGTCCCCATCCGGCGATTTCGGATCGTGTCCCAAGCTGTTGCATCAGTTCCTATCGTACTTGAAATAGGCAGCGCACGCGCCTTCGGTCGACACCATGCACGGTCCGACCGGCGACTCCGGCGTGCACGTCTTCGCGAACAGCTTGCACTCCGGCGGCACGATGACGCCGAGCATCACATCTCCGCACCGGCAGGCCGTTCGACGTTCGGCGTTTGGCGTTCGGCGTTTGGCGATTCGGAAGCGCTTGCGGGCGTCGAACTCGGCGAACTCCCGGCGGAACTCAAGCCCGGAACCGGCAATCGCGCCGATGCCCCGCCACGTCGCGTTGCAGGGCCGGAACACGGTATCCATCACCTCCCGCGCCTTCTCGTTGCCCTCGGGCCTTACGCTTCGCTTGTACTGGATCTCGACCTGCGGCCCGGTCTGCATCTGCTTCAGGAGCATCAGTATTCCCTGCAGCACGTCCAGCGCCTCGAACCCCACCACGCAACTCGGCAGATGGTACTTGTCGCGCAGTAACTCGTACGGTCGCGTGCCGATAATGGTCGCGACGTGGCCGGGCAGTATGAACCCGTCTACGTTCACCCGGTCCGAGGACGCAATCGCATCGAGCGCAGGCGGGATGGTCTTAAACATCGGCAGCACGGAGAAGTTGCGCACTCCGGATTCCTGCGCCGCCAGCACCGTCGCCGCCACGGTCGGCGCTGTGGTCTCGAACCCCACGCCGAGGAACACGAATTGCCGGTCCGGCGTATCCTCGGCCAGGCGCAGGGCATCAAGCGCGGAATAGACGACCCGCACGTCCGCGCCCTTCGCCTTCTCCTGTTCGAGCGACGTCTGCGTCCCCGGCACGCGCATCATATCTCCGAAGGTGACAACCACCGGAGGGACTGCCACGGCTCTCCGCCTGGGAAAACCGTGGCTGTACCCAATCTCCGCCCGGGCGATGTCTATCGCCGCGTCGATTTCCCCCTGCGCGGTGACGCAGACCGGGCACCCCGGCCCCGAAAGCAGCCGCAGCCGCGGGTCCACCGCACGTCGGATGCCGAACCCGGAGATTGCCATCGTGTGCGTGCCGCAGACCTCCATCAGATTGATTGTCTTCCTGGTCTTGCACAGCTCGGCAACGAAACCATTGACCTTGGCAAGCAGCACGCGTTCCAGCAGGCCTTCGTCCGGTTTGCTCGTCGACCTGCGCTGCTCAACTCTCACTGCCTGATTCTATCCGCACGCCGTCATGGGTCAACGAACCCGGCGCTTCACCCCCATCCTCGTCTTCGAGATCAGCGGACGGCGCGCTCAACAACCCCAGGAAGAAACATGCGACTGTCTCTGTCAGCCCATCAGCCGCGTGCCCCGTCTTGAGGGCAAGCAGCCGATACCGTGCGAGGTCTGGGGAAGTCGCAGAGGGCTACGGGCCGGTTTCGCTCTGTACGCGAAACCAGAGGTCGGTCAGGGATTTGGTCGCGCACCAGCGTTTGATGTAATCCGTGTCGAGACGGCCTTTCTGTACCGCGGCCACTCCCCTGGCGTCGAAGTAGTGCTTGTCAATGCCGGACAGGCGATGCCAATCGAGCTTGGTAATGATCACGTCTTCGGCCGCGGGCAGAAACATCTCTGTCCCCAGCAGGCTCACCCGAACCCGCCGCGCGAAGGCGCTTCGGTCGTACTCGCCGCCCTTGAGCATCCAGAAGTCAACCTTCAGCCCGGTTTCTTCATGGATGGCGTTGAACACGCTCCCTTCTCTCATGGCGGCCTTGATGGATTCAACGTCAACCGAGAAGCCCGGTTCCAGCGCCGCCTTGATGCGAGCAATGTCGGTGGGCGCGAGGAGTATGACGACATCTATGTCGTGGGTAGCGCGCGGCTCACCATAGTAGGTGACTGCGACTGCGCCTGTCAGCATGTAAGGCAGGCTGAGCCGGTTCAGGGTCCCGGCGATCTGGGTCAGCGCTGTTTCGAGTTCGCCCACGTACGTCGCTCTCTCAGCCTGGCTCTGACATCCTGTTCCGAGATGCCCGGCGTACCGTTGCGGATGGCGTCGGCCACAATTCGCCATGCCGTGCTGGTCATGTCAAACGCCAGCCGCAACCGCTGCTCGCCGGTCATGCGCCGGTATATCTGAACCTGGCGCTGGTTGAGCGGCTCCGTGTAGTGTCCTGTGCCGTCTGATGACGGAGTGGTCATCAGGACAATTATCAGGCGGGAATAGGCAGAGTCAAGCAAAGGAAAGCGGTCTGTGGCCTGGTGGACAACCGTGAGCGACGTGAACCCGTGAAACCGTGGGTCTGTGGCAATCTCAAGGTGGCAAGATCGGCGACTGAAGACCGAACGGCGTTTGCGGATAGCCCACTGCGGCTTGAGCGGGACACCTCCAGGCATCGGCGTGCTCTACCACCCTGACGCCCGGCATCTCGGGGATCGGCAGACCAAGCTGGAGAGCAAGCACGATATTCCCTTCTACGACCTCTCGCAGATTCGAACGTGCTTCTTCGAAGCTGTCTCCCTGGGCGAAGAACCCGGACGCGCCCGGAACCTTCCCGACCACTGCGCCGTTGTCGTCACGGCAGTACTCGGCCTGCTTCAGCGCCTGCTCGGCGTACTCGGTCACAGAAAAGGCAATCGGGTGTTTCATGCTACGGGTATCTCCTCCGCCGGCACATAAGTCAAGTAGTTACTTGAGTCCTGATTCCGAAACTGGCGGGCACGAAGACGCACACTGTCAGACAGGGGCCACCGACGCCAAACCGGAGTGAAACGGGCCTCTGGCACTCTGCACCCGTTCGTTTCGTGTGCTTCGTTTCGTGGCTTCAATCCCGATTCTAGCGCGCCAGCGCGCCCTCGTCCAGCTTCCTCGTCGCCTTGTGCTGCTCGGCTTTCAGTGCTTGATTCTAGCCGCGCATCGTCCCGGCTCAACCGACCGAACCTGCGTGGGATGGGCTCGGGTCACGAGCCGAATTTGCCCGAACGCGATTCAATCAAGTCCCGTGCTGCTCTGTTCGACCGGCGGGCGGAAGGTGTTGGAGCTGTGCACGCGAATGCCGTGCGGGCGCCGGTGCCGGAGGGTCTGATCTCACCAGAGAGGAACAAGGGAGTGGCCAGAGAAGGCGGGGAAGGTTGCGTGCTAGGACTCGGGGGCCAGGACGCTCTCAATAGCGGCGACCAGCGGGCGGAGGTCTTTGGACACGGTGTCCCAGACTACGCCGACGTCGATGTCGAAGTAGGCATGTATCAGGCGATTCCGCATGTCAACAACGTCCTGCCACGGTATCTGCGATAGCTGACGACGGGTCGGATCGGACACCTTCCCGGCAGCCTCGCCGATGATCTCGATTTCTTTGACGAGGCTGAGAACAAGCATGCGGTCCTCGCCGATGCTGTTTTCGGTCTTGCCCCGAACGAACTCCAGCGCTTCACGGGCGGCGTCAAGCATGTGGCGCAGACGGATCGCGTCAGGCCGCGGAATACTGTATCTGGGCACTGGCGCAGACCTCGTCGCGGAAGTATCGGCTCAGTTCCGCGGGAGTCCTGAGGTCAACCTTACGGCCGACCAGCTCGGAGAGCTCCCGTTCCATTCGAGCCAGGCCGAAATAGCCGGGTCCATTGTGCGGCTCGAACTCCACGAGAAAGTCCACGTCGCTTTCCGGCCCGAAGCGGTCGGTGAGTGCTGAGCCGAACAGCGACAGCCGGCGAATGTGATTACGCCGGCAGAATTCGGCCAGCTTCTCGCGGTCGAACTGAACTTGTGGACTCACGCCTCAGTGTAGCAGAACGTCGTCGGGCGTCAAGCAAGCGTGGCGCTCCTGATTCCGACATGGAAGCACCAACACACTACGAACACCAAGCAGATAGAACCAAACTGACTCCTCACCCTCCTTGTGCCTTGGTCTTTGTGGTGGACTTCTGTTTCGGACTCAGGGTTGAAGCAGTCAGCCGACCCCGGAGCCCCGCGTCAGTACTGAACCACCGGCTCGGGCTCGCTCTTTGCCGTCCAGCTTTCACTGCTCAATTCTGGCCACGCCATCGGACCGGTCCCGTACCACTCCCAGAAGATACCGCGATATGCCTGTTTGTCTTGAGTAGATTGACAACCGTCCAGAGGCCGCTATGCTGACCTGATGAAGGTCGGCATCCTCCTATCTCCCTGCCGGCATTGAGGAGCGAGACGGCATACGTATTTGACTGGGATACCGAAAAGGCGCAGTCCAACGTTAGGAAGCACGCTGTCTCATTCGATGAAGCGTCAACTGCTTTTGGTGACCCACTCGCACTCCTAATGAGCGACCCGGACCATTCACAGCAAGAGGAACGCTATCTGTCGCTCGGGATGTCAGTTCGCGGACGACTGATTGTTGTGGCGTTTGCCGAGCGGCCACCTTTGACGCGCCTCATCTCCGCAAGGCGGGCAACAAGAAGAGAGAGAGAAAGATATGAAAACCAACCATAAGCGCGATCCCGGCGAGCGCGATACGATGCGCCCGGAATATGATTTCTCCGGGGCAGCGCGCGGCAGAACCGCAGCGCGGTATGCTGAAGGCACCAACGTCGTTGTAGTAGGGCACGATGTCCTCGACGTCTTCCCGGACAGCGCGGCCGTCAACGAAGCCTTGAGGGCTCTAGCGCCGGTGATTCGTCGGCAGCGCAAGATACGGAAGAAGACACAAAGGGCCGCGGCACGCAACTGACGCGGCATTGGGGCGCGACGGCGACGACAACCAACCCATGCTATCGGTCCCTCAGATTCGAGGGACGTGGAGTTAAGTGAAGTGTCCCAGAAATCCCCAGAACTGGCCGAGTTCGGGAACGTGACGCGTCCTGCACGGTTTCATGCGAGTCGCCACGAGAACAGGTGATACGCTAGAGGGAGGTTCGATGAAAAGCATGTTCCTAGTGCTGGTCTTCACCAGCTTCTTCGCATCTGCGGCTGAGCACGCGGTGGCAGATACACGATCGACCGCGGCCCACGGCCGACAGGCTGCGGCCCAGAGTGTCGAGTCGATAGTGATCCCGCAGATGCTCTCGTATCAAGGCAAGCTCACGGACACCTTGGGCGTACCGGTGAGCGATACGAGCTATCAGGTTACGTTCCGGCTTTACACCGTTCCAACCGGCGGCACGTCGTTCTGGAGCGAAACCCAGACGGTACAGACCCAGGACGGGCTTTTCTCAGTCCTGCTCGGCTCGGTCGCCCAGATAGAGTCGGTGCCGATCTCGGGCAGCCTGTATCTCGGCATGGCCGTCGCCGGTGGAGCGGAGTTGTCGCCGCGCCTGCGGCTGGTCGGCAGCGCCTACAGCTACCTGGCGGGCAAGGCAGCCAACTCCGACCTGCTGCAAGGCAAGGACACGACTGCGCTCGATTCCCGCTACGTGAACGAAGGACAGGCGTCGTCGGTCACGAGCAACATGATAGTGGACGGCACGATTGCGGCGGCCGACCTTGGACAGATGGGAGCTTCTACCGGCCAGGTGATGAAGTGGAACGGTAGTGCGTGGGCGCCGCGCAACGATAGCGTAGGTGCGGGTGGCAGCGGGACGGTCAGAAAGGTAGTTCAGTCCACCGGCGTTGTGTGCTCGCCAAACCCAATCTCGGACTCGGGCACGGTGAGATTCGACTCATCTTACGGCGACAGCCGCTACATCAAGAACCAGTTCGCGTCGAACCAGTTCGCGAGCTGGCGCATTGCCGGTCAGGGTAGCTGTTCGGCGAACTCGGCCGGAGATGCCGCACTCAAGGGCACAAACGCCAGCATAACTGGCTACGGAGTCTGGGGCAGCAGCTCTGACCACTACGGCGTCTATGGTAGCACCGTTAGCGGCCGTGGCGTATGCGGCAACAGCAGCGCTAGCGGCAGCGGTGTCTACGGTCTGGCCAACTCAGGGCCGGGCGTGTACGGAAGCAGCGGATCCAACTATGGCGTAGTTGGCAACAGCAGTAGCGGCGTTGGTGTCTACGGCGGGAGCTCTGGTGGCTATGGCGTCCACGGAATGAGCACTGGCAGTTGCGGCGTAGCCGGCCAGAGCACGAACAACGATGGTGTCTACGGGACATCATCAGCACCGGGCAACGCTGGCGTGCACGGAAAGTCTACCGCGATCGGGGGTGGGTATGGTGTCTGGGGAGAGGACAGTCTGGGCCATGGCGTCTACGGCGTCAGCTACGACAGCTCTGGAGTCTACGGCAAGAGCAGCACCGGCTCTGGCGTTGTTGGCAGGAGCGCGAGCAGCGTCGGGGTGACAGGCATAAGCATGAGTTCCTACGGCGCATACGACTCGAGCAGCAACTCCACGGGCGTCTACGGCGTGACTGCGGGGACGAATCAGAGCGGCGTAGCAGGCAGGTCACATGGAAGCGGAGGCACCGGGGTGTACGGGCATGCGAGCGGCGGCGGCACGAGCGCGGGCGTGCGCGGCCTGGCTGACGGGAGCCTCGCCAACTACGGCGTGGAGGGCGATGCGTCCGGGGGCAGCACGAACTACGGCGTGCACGGTTACGCATCCGGCGGCAACGCCTACGGCCTCTACGGTGACGCCACCGGCACTGGTGTCAACTACGGCGTGTATGGCCGCGCGTCCGGCGGAGCGACCAACTATGCCGGCTACTTCAACGGCGATGTAACCGTAACGGGCAACCTGTCAAAGGGCGGCGGCTCGTTCCAGATTGACCACCCGCTGGACCCGCAGAACAAGTACCTGTTTCACTCTTTTGTCGAGAGCCCGGACATGATGAATATCTACAACGGCAACGTCAAGACCGATGCCAGGGGCTTTGCCACAATCACGCTGCCGGACTGGTTCGAGGCCCTGAATCGCGACTTCCGCTACCAGTTGACGGTGGTAGACGAGCGCGACGACAACGGGTTCGCGCAGGCCAAAGTCGTGCGCGGTGTCAAAGACAATTCGGTCGTCATCCGGACGAGCGTGCCTCTGACCACGGTCTCCTGGCAGGTGACGGGCATCAGGCAAGACCCGTACGCCAATGCCAACCGCATACAGGTGGAAGTAGCCAAGCCGGTCAGCGAGCGGGGCAAGTACCTCCACCCTGACGTGTATGGACGGCCGCAAGAGGATGGAATCGGCCATGTGGCGAAACCGGATGGCCGGCATGCTGCCGCGGTGACCCGGCCGAACCAATAGACCGACGGTCAACTGGGCGTGCCTGACGTGCTTCTTCAAGCAGTTACGTACGTGGCAGCACGTCTAACTGCCTGGTAAGCAAGCTTTTAGACGCGGGCGACGTAGCCTAAGCGGTGATTTCGGAAATCGCCCTGAGAACCGTTCCCGGGACGGTTCGGAAGGTGGTTCGGAACGCGACCCGGAAGGGCAACCTGATGCCGATTTCCCGTCGCGTTCGCGCTGGGACTTGCTCAGCGACCTCGGCTTCGGTTCGTTAGTAGACTCAGGAACCCACGGTCGGGGTGACTTCTGTCGCGGTATGCGGCTCGAATCTTGAGGGGACTCCGGCCGGGACTCAGAACTGGACTCGCAGCCCGACTTGCAGCGTGGTTCGTAAGATGGTTTTCACAGTCACCTGCGGAAGTGAAGACGGTACTGGACGCCGGTGAGCCAGTCATGCCCGTCCGGCGATGGAGCGCAGAACAGCACGCTGCGGCTCACGATAGTCGTTGAACGAAGGTCTGACGTACGGCGCTGCTAGGCGCCGTCAGGGATCTTGAACTGAGGAATCCGGCACGCGAACTGCCCGGCATCCGGCACTGCCTTAAGATGCCCCAAATCAGGCTTCGCGCTCTCGGCGTCGGCCGGCGGAGGACCGGCAGACTCCGCGGCCGGTGCCGGGGCTTCCAGCTCGGGCGCGACGTCCTGGCTTACGGAGGGCGGCGCGTCCAGTGCCAGCGGGCCGAGCTTCCTTATCCGCTCAGTGAAGGCCGTGACCGCGTCAGCGAATATCTGCCCCTCGGATGCCGATACCCAGTTGAGCTCCAGCCGCTCCGATTCGATGCCGAGACCGGCAAGCAGGTTCTTGAGCAGGAATATCCGCTTCTCGGTCTTGTAGTTGCCGGACACGTAGTGGCAGTCGCCCGGATGGCACCCGCCGATGAACACGCCGTCCGCGCCTTCCTTGAACGCCCGGAGGATGAACTGCGGGTCAATCCTTCCCGAGCACATCACGCGGATGAGACGCAGGTTTGCCGGGTACTTCATGCGCGAGGTTCCGGCCAGGTCCGCGCCGGCGTAGCAGCACCAGTTACACGCAAACCCGATGATCGTGGGATTGAACTGAGCCATCTACGCCTCCACCTTTTCCGCCACTGCTCTCTCCTCCCTGCTCTCTCCTCCCTTGCTCAGCAACGCATCCAACTGAGCGTCTATCTGCACGCTGGTGTAATGCCTGAGCGTGATGGCCCCGGACGGACAAGCTGACGGACAGACCCCGCAGCCCTTGCAGAGAATCTGGTTCACGGTCATGACATGTTTCTGGGTGTCGTAGACCAGCGCCTGGTATGGGCAGAGAGCCTCGCAGATGTGGCAGGACGAGCACGCGTCTTCATTGATGTCGGCGACGATCGGGTCCACCTTCACCTTGCCCTTATTGAGCAGAGCGATGGCCGAAGACGCCGCGCCCTTGGCCTGCGCCACTGTGTCGGGAATGTCCTTCGGCCCCTGGGCGCAGCCCGCCAGGTACACCCCGTCGATGTTCGTGTCCACCGGCCTGAGCTTGGGATGGGCCTCAAGGAAGAACCGGTCGGAAGAAAGCGAGAGCTTCAACGCCTGGGCAAGTTCCCGGTGCCCTTCACTCGGCACCAGCCCTACCCCGAGCACGACCATGTCGGTCTCGTGTTCAATGACCTTGCCGAGCAGGGTGTCGTCCACGCGGACAATCAGCCTGCCTTTGCGCCGGAATATCTCGGATGGCTTCCCGCGCTTGAACCGCACGCCCTCTTCCCGCACCCGGTCGTAGAACTCCTCGAATCCCTTGCCGTACGCGCGGATGTCCATGTAGTAGCTCGTCACGTTCGCGCCCGGCATCTTGTCCTTGAGCAGGTGGGCCTGTTTGATGATGAACATGCAGCAGACCCGCGAGCAGTACTCGTTGCCCACTGCCTTGTCGCGCGAGCCCACGCAGTGGATGAAGACTACGTCCTTCGGCTCCTCGCCGTCGGATATCTTGACGATGTGACCGCCGGTCGGCCCGCCGGCCGAGCAGAGCCGTTCGAACTCAAGCGACGTCAGCACGTCCGGGTACTTCCCGTAGCCGAACTCGGCCAGCGTCGTGGCGTCGAACACGTCCATGCCGGTTGCGAGCACTATGGCTCCCACCTCATAGTCGCGCTCGATGTCCTTCTGGTCGAAGTCAATGCACTTCTTCTCGCACGCCGCGAGGCACTTGCCGCACGCCAGCGGCAGCGCTCCCAGGCACTGCTTCTCGTTCCGGCAGAACGCGGCCGGCACCGCCTGCGGGAACGGCTGGTAGATAGCGGTGCGGGTCGAAAGCCCGAGATTGAACTCGTCCGGAAACCGCTGCGGGCAGACCTTGGCGCAGTCGCCGCACGCCGTGCACTGGCTGGCGTCAACGTACCGCGCCTTCTGGTGCAGGGTCACGGTGAAGTTGCCGACAAACCCCGACACCTTCTTGATGGTCGAGAGCGTCAGAAGCTCCACGTTCGGGTGCCGGGAAACATCCACCATCTTCGGGGTTAGAATGCAGGCCGAGCAGTCGAGCGTCGGGAAGGTCTTNNGGTCTTGTCGAGCTGGGCCATGTGCCCGCCGATAGACGCTTCCCTCTCCACGAGGTAGACCTTGTGCCCGGCCTCGGCTATGTCGAGCGCGGCCTGGATGCCGGCAATGCCGGCCCCGACCACCATCACGGCCTTGGTCACGTCCGCGTACCGGTCCTCGAGCGGCTCCAAGAGCGATGCGCGCGCGGCCGCACTTCGAATCAGGTCCTTCGCCTTCTCGGTCGCCTCGGCCCTGTCCGTGTGCACCCAGGAACACTGCTCGCGGATGTTGCACATCTCAAACAGGTACGGGTTCATCCCTGAGCCGAATACCGCGCCCCGGAACGTCGGCTCGTGCATCCGGGGCGAGCAGGCCGCCACGACCACCCGGGTCAGGCCAATCTCCTTGATGTCCTTCTTGATCAGGTCCTGTCCCGGGTCCGAGCACATGTACATGTAGTCGCGGCTCACGACGACGTTCGGCAGGGTTGCGGCATACTCGGCCACGGCCTTCACATCGACGGTTGAGGCGATATTGATGCCGCAGTGGCAGATATACACGCCTATCTTCGGAGCACTCTTCGCCATCAATGACCTCCGAACTCTCTATCCGCAGATTCCGCAGATTTCACCGATTCCCTTGTGCGGACTCCGAGCCCAATCTGCGTAATCTGTGTAATCTGTGGATGTCCTCTCCCTTCCCGAGCTGTCAGCGACATCTGCGGTTCTCCACTCCTCACGACTTCATTTCCTTGATCTTCGTCCTGAGCGCCGGCACGACCTTGTGCAAGTCGTCCACAATCCCGTAGTGTGCGACCGAGAATATCGGCGCCTTCGGGTCCTTGTTCACCGCAATGATGGTATCCGCGCCTTTCATGCCGGCGATGTGCTGGAACGCGCCGGAGATGCCGAGCGCGATGTAGAGCTTCGGCTTGATGGTCTTGCCCGACGACCCGACCTGAACTTCCTTGGGCAGCCAGCCCGCATCCACCACCGGCCGCGAAGCTGCCAGCACCGCGCCGATGTCCTGCGCGAACTCCTGCACCAGCGGCATGTTTTTCGCTTCCTTGATGCCGCGGCCGATGCCGACCACAATCGACGCCTTCGCGATATCGATGCCGGTGGTCGGAACTTCCTCCAGGCTGATGAACTTCGTCTTGGCGCCGGAGGCAACGTCCCCGGCGTCCCACTTCTCGACTGCCCCACCGAGGCTCGCCGGCTCCGGCTTGAAGTTCGACTGCCGTACCATGATGATGGCGGGTTCCGAAGGCATCGCCCAGTCCGCCACCAGCTTGCCCGCGTACATACCGCGGCTGACCGAAAACCCGCTGTCCGCCTCGGTGAACGCGACGGCGTCGGAAACCAGGCCCGCGTTGAGCGCAACCGCCAGGCTCGGCCCGAGGTCGGTGCCGAACGCCGAGTTGGCAATCAGGACCGCCGACGGCTTCTTCTCGCCGATGAGCTTCACCAGCGCCTTCTGATACGGCTCGTAACTGAACTCCTTGAACGCAGGCCCGGAAACGCAGACGACCTTGTTCGCGTGGGGGGTAATGGACGGGGCCAGGACGTCGCAGTTCTCGGCCATCAATACGGCCTCAACACTGCCGGCGCCGAGCTTCCTCGCCGCGGTCAACATCTCAAACGTCACATCCCGGACAGCTCCCTGGCGGTGCTCGACCAGAACCAGGATGCTGCTCACGAGAGCCTCCGGGGCGAGGGGCCAGGGGTCAGGGATTGGGGTTCGGCACCGAACTCCGACAATCTGCAATCTGCAATCTGCAATCTTAAATGTCTCACACTGCCCCCTTTTCCTTGAGCAGTGCCGCCATCTTCCCCGCCTTCTCATCGAGCGTACCTTCAATCATCTGCGCCGCTCCGACGACCTCCGGCACGTACACCTTGATGAGATGTGGGAAAACCGGGACTGTACCCGCAGGGGGCTGTCCCTGTTTTCCCACTGCCTGCTCAATCGGCTTGGCCCCGGCCCGCTTGATGCCCATGATTGATGCATAACGCGGCGTGTTGCCGCCGGTCTGAATGGTGACCACACAAGGCGTGGAAAGCTCCTTCACCTCAAGGAACCCGCCCTCCAGCTCCCGCTTCACCGTAATCTTCCCGGCCTGGATGTCGAGCTTCGTGACGTAGGAGGCATGCGGCATGCCCAGGAGTTCGGCCAGGGCCGGCCCGACCTGCGAGTTCCCGTCGTCCGACGCGATGCAGCCCGTGAAGATGAGGTCGAACTTCTTGTCCCTGAACCACGCCGCCAGCACTCTTGCGATGCCGATGCCGTCGGTATCGCCGAGACTCGCGCTGTCGATTCTTGCCGCCGCGGCCGCGCCCTTGGCGAGTCCCATGCGCAGGACCTCTTCCGACTCCTTGGCGCCGACCGAGACGAGCGTCACGTTGGCGTTGTGCTTCTCCCTGGCCAAGAGCGCCTCCTCGAGCGCGTAATTGTCCGCCTCATTGATAGTGAACGCGAGCTTGTCCCGGACGATGTCCTTGCCGCTTGCGTCCACCTTCACGTCGGCCTCAGCGGTATCAGGTACCCGCTTCAGGCAAACCGCAATCTCCACGCTAGCCTCCAATCTCCTCAAGAGAAGACGCGACGCAAATCACCGGCTGTGCTCCGCAGCCCAGGATCTCGCGCCGCGACTGGATAATCATCTATTAGGTTAAGCGGACTGTTAGAATAACCCAAAACCATCACGGGTCAACAATCCGCGAACCCGAATTCAGCTCCGATGACCCCTTGCCAATCGACAATCGGCAATCCGAAGTCTCATGTGCTCCCGGGTGACACGTACGCATGCTGCGACCAAGAAGGGATGCGCTCGCAGGCGGCCGCCTTCTGCTACCATGAAAAGCCCGCATTGACTGCCGGATTTTCATGGTCACTTCCGACGCAGCCGCGCGTCAGGATTCGCCAGCCGCGTCGGCCCGGCCTTCTGGAGGCCGCTGCTCGCATTGGCATCTCCCGAGTGCGGCCAGGCCGCTTCTTATCATGCCCTCGGCCGCCCTGACCCGGAACGACCAGTTCTCAGGGTCGCGGTCATACAGCGCCGCCAGTTGCGACTGCCGGGCGGCGTCGGCGGCGGTGCTTTGGTACTGGTCTGCCGATTCCCAGTCCAGCCCATCGGCCTCAAGGTAGACGAGCCCGACGCCGCGCCGGAACACGATGGCCGGCCACTCGGTATCGACAGCAAAGGTCGCGGCCGAAGTACTTTCCCCCAGCAGCATGCAGGCAACGTCCCGGCTCATACCGCGCGTTGCGGCACAAAGGTCCATCTCCTGTCCAAAGACGGAAGAAAAGAGACGGTTTATCGGCCGCTCGGTCTCCCTGATCGCGAGCGGGTACGTCGCGTATGCCTGCGGTGTCCTGCCAATCACGAGAAAAGGAGTGTGGGCCGCGGTTTCGGTCACCTTATGCCACTCATCCGGCCTGGTCTCTATCCACCGGAGCAGATGGTCCATGTCAACATACTCCACGGCCGCGGCTCCGCTTTCGACTGCCCGGCGCAGCGCTTCGTACCGCCCCCGGCTCCAGTCCGGCGCCGAGACGAGCTGCTCCCGGGCCGCCCCTACGTCCTCGGCAAGCTGCGCGCACGGCGCGTCCGACGGCACGACGATTGACACGGCGCGGAACGTCTCGCTGAGTCTCTTCCAGGCCCGGGCGAGGCGCTCGGTCTCGCCCCTGGGATGCCAGGTGGACGCAAGGGCTATGTCGTCAGCCATTCGCGGGCCGTTACTCAGCGCTCTATCTTCGTGTTCAGCAGCGCGGCCAGGTATTCCCAGAACCGGCTCCCGAAGACGCTCTTCGGCCCCCAGTCCCCCCTCTCGGCCCGGGCCAGGGCATCGTCGACCTTTCCGGTGCGCTCCATTTCGACTCGCGTCGCGGCGAAAACCTCCAGGGCCCGGAACGCCTTCTCCAGCTCGCCCGAGTCCAGCCACACCCCGTGGCCGCGCGGGCAGGCGTCGACCACAAAGGTCCTGGCCGCCTCGCCGCCGTACCAGTAGCTCGCCATGTCGCTGCCGCACCGCGGACAGAGGAGCGGCTCCAGCTTGTTCAGGTCGGCCGGCGTGTCCCGACTTGGGTCAGCGCTCGCGCCGGCCTGCTTCAGGACATCGGGGACGCGTTCCCAGCCGCGCTCGAGTACTGCTCCCAGCTCATCTCCCCGGGCGTCAAACCACACGCCCCGGCACTCGCTGCACTGGTCGAGCGCAACCGGGCCGACCTGGACCGGCACCAGTTCGACCTTGCGGCAGCGCGGGCACATCGGACGTTCAAGCACGGCGGGATTGTAGGCAGCGTAGGCGGGGATGTCAAACCCGCAGTCGCTTGAGCTGCGGCGAAGCCACTCGCTTCGGCGCCTGCACGACGACGCAGTCCCGCACCTCTCCTCTACCTCTACCTCTACCTTAACCTCGACCTTGACCTCAGCCTCAACCTCGACTTTGCGGCTACGCCGCGCTGCGTCAAACAGGCATGCGGAATCAGTGCGTGTACCCGGGTCCTTGAAGCACATCGGACTGAAACTGGCGAAGTGTCCTCGGCCCGGTTCTTCCCTGCAGGCTCCAGCCGGATTTGACCGTCCGCCACGCCCCCCATAGAATCTCCGCCAAAGGAGACAACCGATGCTCATGAGATGCCTGCAACTGGTCGTTGCCGGACTGCTGCTTTCGTCTGCCGTACCTGCGGTCGCGCAGCCCGACGGCGCCGACATTCGGATCCGCGACGGGACC